>JAKZXM010000142.1:0-3113 GCA_047514975.1 Rhodospirillales bacterium | reverse complement strand
GGTCCTTTTCGATCAACCCGCGGACCGCCGCCTTGATGGCCTCGCGGGCGGGCGGCCTTGGCGTCACTCTCGGACATCTTCTCCTCGCTCCTCGCGCCTCGTCCCCATGCGCCAGCATAGCGTGGTCCGCGGGCGCTCGGGAACCCCGCCGTTGACGCGGGCTGGCAAGGCCGCGCCGTTTGGACGACAATTCCGGCGGCCCCCCCCCGGGGAGAGGGACGGAGGAACATGGAACTCGAAGGCAAGGTCGTCCTGATCACCGGCGCCTCGGGCGGGATCGGCGCCGCGATCGTCCGCGCCGCGGCGGGCGCGGGCGCCGACGTGGTGATCCACCATGAAGGCGCTGGTGACCGCACCCCCGCGCAAGCCCTGGCCGCGGAGATCGGCGACGGGCGCTGCCTTCTCGCGGCCGCCGATTTTCTCGACGACGAGCAAATCTTCGGGCTGTGGCGGGCGGCGACGGCGTGGAAGGGACGCGTCCACGTCCTCATCAACAACGCGGGAATCCACGCCACCGCGCCGGTGGATGCGGAGCTCGAGACCTGGAGACAGACATGGCGGCGAACCCTGCAGATCAACACATGCGCGCCGGCACACCTTTGCCGCGAGGCCGTGCTCCATTTCCGCAGCACCGGCGGCGGCGTGATCGTCAGCATCGCGAGCCAGGCGGCCCACGGCGGGGTCGGCGATTCCGCCACCATCGCCTACGGGGCCTCGAAGGCGGCGATCAAGTCGCTGACCCAGAGCATCGCACGCGGGTTCGCCGCCGAAGGCGTGCTCGCCTACGTGATCGCGCCGGGGCTCACGGGCACGGCCATGGGCGAAGAGGTCGTCCGCCGGACCGGGATAGACCCGGCCCGGGATCTGCCGCTCGGCGCCTGGGTGCCCGCGGACGAGATCGCGGCGCTGGCCGTATTCCTCGCCTCGGGCCGGGTCCGCCACATGAGCGGCGCGACCCTCGACGTGAACGGCGCGGCGTTGACGCGCTGACGGCGCCTCTTGGAGGATCGTCCGCTTCCGTGGAGTCGCGCCGAGCGCCGCTTGGACGAATTATCCGCTAGTCCTGGCGTCGCGATTCGGCTCGATGGTGCGCCGCCTCGGTCGACGCGAGAGAGGTTGGTGTGGGCTCGGCTTCGTCCGGCTCCCACGCCATGGGCGGCGGTTCCTTGGGCGTGAGCTCTTCGATCAGCGTGTTCACGCGGGCGAGGTTCTTGTCGACGAGCGCGACCGTCGATGCGGCGCCATGGTCGACGCAAACGGCGCGCGCTTCGTGGAGCGCCGCCGCGGCCGCTTCGACCACGGACATTTCGCGCCTGAGCTTGCCGAGAAGGAAGAGCGCGGACCCGAGGTTGTTCTGGGTCGCCGACCAGGCCGCCGGCATTCGTTCGCGCGAACGTTCCTCGAGCGCGCCGCGACACGCGTTGGCGGCCTTCTCCAAGGCCTCGTCGTTGCGGAGCTGGCCGCCGAGAAGCTGCGCGGCCTGGCCGACGTTGTTCATGACCTCGGCCCATTTCAGGGGATCGGCGGCGCGCTTTCGAATCTGCAGCGCCGCCTGGAACGCCGAAAGGGCCTCCTTGACGAGCTCGGTGTCCCCGGTCGCCCGGTCGAGGCGCAGGAGGATGAGGCCGAGACGGTTCTGAAGCGCGGACCATTGGTGGGGATGCCCTTGGCGCGTGAACACGGTCATGGATTCGCGGTAGAGGCGCGCGCATTCGTTCAACATGTCCTCGTCGCACCCATGCTCGGCGATCGCGTGCAGCACGGCGCCGAGATTGCGCGTCGCCACGCCCCGCAACGACGGTCCCGCGTCCTCGGGAATGGCCGCGAGCGTCTCTCGGAAACATTCGGCCGCGACCGTCAGGAACCCGTCGTCAGGCCGAAACACAGCCGCCGCCGCGGCCGCGTTTCCGAGGCAAAGGCGAAGCGACGCGCGTTCGCCCGACGCAAGCTCGCCCGCGGATGCCTTGACGGCCTCCAGCGCGCCCGCGACCGTGTCGGCGAGGAGGTCGCGAAGCGTGAGTCGCTTGCTTTCGGTGTCCGGGGCCGCGACGCAAAGGCCGACGGCGTACAACGCCTGGGCGAGCTCCGGGCCGAAGCCGGCGGGAAGGTCCAGCGAGGTGGCGGGGCCGAAGTACCCGATCGCGTCCTCGTCTTCGGGCCGCGCGGCGACGAAACGGACCGAGATCGTGGTTTCCTGCTCGCCGACCTCGCCCCAGATCATCAGGTCGTCGTCGCCGGCGTCCAAGTATTCCCGGGCGATCTCGGCCGCCATGGGAGCCCTCGCCTCGATCGGCGCCGCGACATCGAGCGGGATCGTCTCGCCGTGAAAGCGCACCCGGATTCCCCGGCGACGTTCGAGCGCGGCGACCAGGTGACGGGTGTGGGTTCCCTCATGGTCTCCGGCAAGGCTGGCGACGCGAACCCCGATCTTCTCCGGCCACACGACGCCGCGAACGCCTACCAGGCGCCCGATAAGGCGACGGCCGGCCGATCCTCGTTCGCGATCAGCCGCCTCACCCGCGCCGCCCTTTCGGCGGACGCCGGCCCGCGGGTTGACGGCGCTACGGAGCAACCGGCCGAAGAGGCCCGCGCCGGCGCTTCGCTTCCCCTTGGACGGGCCGACGAATGCCTGCGCCGGGATCTTCTCGGCCGTCGCCACGCCCACCGCGCGGGCTGTGGCGGCGCGCGGCGCGCGGTCGAACAAACCCATTTCGCCGAACATCTCACCGGCCCCCAGATTCGCGATGACCGATTCGGTTCCGTTCTCCCGCCGGCTCAGGCCCACGCGACCCTCGACGACCACGTACGCCGCGTCGCTCGGCTCGCCCTCTTTGAAAATCGTTTCACCGTCGGCGTATGTGCGCTTCATGCCGGTCCGTCGCAATCGCGAATCCCCGTCCGCGCGCCCCTCGAACAACCCGCCCGTGGACGCCTGGCTGGACAAGCCTAATCCACGAGAAGTAAATAACCCGTCCTGCTTATCCATGAAAGTCATCCAGCGATGAGCGCCCGGTATGGGATGGGTTGGGTTCGTGCGGCGCTGTGAACGAAGCGCGGGATCATGGTGTTGAGCTGGTAGCGCCGGTTGTATCGCCAGGCGAAGCTGGCGAGGT
>JAKZXM010000141.1:0-5691 GCA_047514975.1 Rhodospirillales bacterium | reverse complement strand
ACCCAGAGCCTAGCGGCTCCAGGCGGACGACGCCTACTTCAGCTTTTCAACAGAGCCCGGGACATTCCCCACCGAGAAGACGGCGCCGCCGTTCGGGTATTCCAGATACACCATGTCGGCGCGCACGCGTGGCTCGCTGAGCCCACCGGTCCAGGGATTCGAATCGCCCGCTTCCTCGACGTCGAACTGATAAGAATCGCTGAATGTCTTCGAGGTCGCCAGTACGATCGTACTGGCCGGGGTACCGAGGTCCGAATCGACCCGGTCAACTTCGTAGCCCGCGGCGCCGTGGTTGAGGATGAGCGCCGGAATGCCACCGATCTCTTCGCCGCCGACACCTTCGAAGATGAAGGCGACGCGTCGATCGAAGCTTTCTGGCGTCCGCACGTAAGCGGCTCCGCGGTCGAACCCCTGGGCGGAGAATCCGACACCGGCCAGCGCCTGCGGCGCCAAGCCGCGGTCGCGCCATATCCCGCCCGGCTCCCCTGTCAGGCTGATGTGCCACTCCCCCGGCGCCGCATGCCAGGTACGCGTGCCGCCCCAGCGGCGCAGCTCGATCAGGGTGCCTGACTCATCGAGGGCGGTAACCCAGTAGAAGCCGTTGCCACCCAAGTACATGAGGTGGCCGCCGCCTTCCAGGTAATCGCGAAGCCCTTGAAGCATCGGCAGGGTCGAATACTCGGGGTGGCTCCCGGTTAGGATCACTTTGTAGGAGGAGAGGAGGCCCGCGCCCTAGCGGTGGAGGTCGTGATCGGTGAGGACGTCGACGGTGAACCCCTTGACCTCGAGCCAGTCGAGCAAATGAAGATCGGCGGGAAACTGATGTGGGGCGCCGATCAGCCGCTTGCGCCACTTGGGCCGAAAGTTGAGGACCGGGCGCAAGAGCGAGGAGAAGCACACGCCTGATCCGTCGCTGTGCACATCGTAGGTACTCATGAGTGAATTGGCGCCAAGGTAGGCGTAGGCCTCGGGCTGCAAGCTCATGTCCACGTGCGGCGCCATTGCCACGTACCGGCCGATATCGACGCTCTCGTTGGCGTAGGCCATGTAGCTAAGCGTAGGCAGAATGAGCGCGATGTCGGCGCCCGGCCGGCCTATCGCCGGGCGCACGACAAACGGCACATGGTCCTCCGCCCCCTCGGCGCTCAGCCGCAAGGCGTAGACGCCGCTTTGCAGGTCTTCGGGGACGGTGAGCTCGTGGCTAATCTCTCAGCTCGCGTCGGCGACATCGTCGTCGTGGACGTAGATGGCGTTGTACGCGTGCGGGGCAGCGCCGAAGTGAAGCTCCTCGCCGCGCCAGTTGTGGCCTGTGACGCCGCGCATCGGCCGGTTCACCGTGGTCCCGTGATGCCCCTGCGGGCTGCTGTCGATAACCCGCGTCGATGCGGGCTCTTGGGCGAAGTCCCAGGCGGCGATCGCCGAAGCGGTCAGCGCCGGGTCGGCGGGTTCCGTCACCAGTGCCCCGATCTCCGCCGGCGCAAGCGCCCGGTCAAATACGCGCGGGGTGCCGATCTTTCCGTTGAACACGTGCTCGCCGAAGCGGCGCGACCCGTCCGCCTTCAACCATCCCGCCCCGATGAGAAAAGGCGCTTCCGCGCCTGAGATATCAGCGAGGGACACACTACGCTCGCGACGCATTTCCGTGGGCTGTTGCGGGTCGTAGCGGAGGAGGTCTTGGGTGACCGTGGCATTTTCGGAATCGTAGGATGCGGCGATGAAGGTCCACTCGCGGGGGCGCAGCGCGCGGCCTGAGCTCACACGCTCCGTGGATTGACCCGGTGAACCGAGCCATAGCTCGATCGTGCCATCGGCGCCGATGAAGAGGCCGAAGCCCGATTCGGTGTCGGCCGACCATCGGCTCAGAATCCCTTGCACGCCGGCCTCGGGCCGCGTCGGCCACACCCACGCCTGTACCGTGAAGGCCGATAGCGCCGGGAAGGGATCGACCACCGCGTATGAGCCGGGGTGGATGGCTTGGACCAATCCCGAATATTCGCCGGCTATCCCGTGGGAAACGAGCTTTTCCTTGAAGCCCGGGCCCGTGGGGTTCTCATCGCCATGAATCAGGCGCACGAGGTCGGCGCGGTAGCAAGAGACCTCGGCGCTTACGTAGAAGCGGACCGATTCCCCGGGCTGCACGCTCCAACGGTCGTTGTAGCCGACGAGCTTCACGGCGTCATCGTGACCACAAGGCGCCTAGGAGGCACCCGGCCAGGTATCCGGCAAGGTGTGACCCTCCGGGAAGGGATCGTCGGGATCTAGGCCGTACTGCATTATGGCGGTAATCCAGGCGCGGCCTGCGACAGTGGTGATGAGCGCGGGTTTGCGCCGGCGCCGTACGGCCGCGACGACTTCGCCGATGAAGTGCGTGCCAATGATCGATTCGTGGTCCAAGACCTCACCGACCGCGATCTCGCCCTTGGCGTGCATCACCGCGAGCCGTGCCGAGGTGCCCGAGCCGCACGGCGAGCGGTCGATCCGTCCCGGCGCGCACACCACCGTGTTGCGGGAGCGCAGCCGCTTTCCGCGGCGACGCACCGGGCCAGTGAATTCGGTCACCGTCACGCCGCGAATCTCGGGGTTCTCGGGGTGCACGCATTCGAACTGTTCGGTGGCGGCCGCCTTGATCCGTTCGCCGATGACGCAGATATCGCGAGCCTCGTCGGGGACGATCTCGAAGCCAAGATCCTTGGCCTGGACCAGCGCGTACGTCATGCCACCGTAAGCGATATCGGCGCGCACCGTACCCACGCCCGGCACCTCGAGCATGGCGTCGAGAAAGAGCGCGAACGCCGGCACGTTCCGGAACTTGACCTCCGTCACTTTGCCGTGTCGACAGGTGCAGCGTATCGCAACTAATCCGGCCGGGGCCTCGAGCACGAATTCGGTCACCGGCTCCTCCATGGGAAGAATCCCGGTCTCGAGGATCACGGTCGCAACGCCGATGGTGCTCGATCCGGCGAGCGGCGGGTACTCGGTCGGCTCCATGACGATGTAGCCGAGGTCGGCCTTGGGGTTGTTCGAAGGCAACAGGAGGTCGGCGCAGGTGACGACCGATCCCCGCGGCTCGAGGGTCAGGAACTTGCGCAGTCCGTCGGCGTGGCGCTGGAGGTATCGCCGCTTGTCGAACATGGTCTCGCCGGGCACGTCAAACACGCCGCCGGTCACCACGTTGACGACGTCGCCACCGGCGTGGGTGCCGACGACCGTGATCGTCCTGTTCCACCGCATTGCAGCCTCCTTGGTTACCCGAGGGTAAGGCCCCTTACACTCTAAGGCGCGGAAAAGGGCTGGCTCGCTCGTAGGCCCGGCAGGCCCTCAAGACCAGACCGTCCGCACCCCGCGCGCCGACGATCTGCATGCCGATGGGAAGCCCTTCGCCGTCGAGGCCGCACGGGGCACTAGCCGCGGGGTGGCCGGAAAAGTTGAAGGGGTAGGTGAAGGGGCTCCACCCGAGCCAGCTTCTCTTCCCCGGCCGGGCGGGATAATCACACCCGACGTCAAATGCGGTGACGCTGAGCTGCGGCGTCAAGAGAAGGTCGTATTCCGCGAACAAGAGGTTGACGCGCGTAGCGAGTTCCCGCCGCACCGCCTCTGCCTCCAGGTACGCAGTAAGGTCGATCCTCAGCCCACTCTCCCCCATTTCGGCAAACCCCGGATCGAGAACCTCCCTCTGCGTCGCGTCGAGACCACGGTAGAAGGTGGCGATGGCGGCCCGAAAAAAGACCGTGAAGGCGTCGTGCGGGTTGTCGAAAATCGGGCCGACCGGATCGAGGCTTGCGCCCAGGTCCTCGAACGCGCCTGCCGCGTGTTGCACGGCGGCGGCGGTCGCTTCCTCTACCTGGGCATAGCCGAGATCGGAACTGTAGGCGATGCGCAGCCCCATGACGCCGTCCTCCATCGCCGCAAGGTAGTCATCGGCCGGTGCGGTCGAGCCGATCGGGTCGCGCGGGTCGGGTTTCGCCAACACGTTCATCATCCACGCTGCATCGCCCACGTCGCGCGTGATCGGTCCGGCCGAGGTGCACGATCCAGTGGCATCGCGCGGGTAGTGCGGGATGCGGCCAGCGGTCGGCTTGAGACCGAAGACGCCGCAGAACGAAGCCGGAATGTGGATCGAGCCACCGCCGTCACCGCCCAGCGCCAGCGTCCCCAAACCAGCCGCTACCGCGGCGGCGGCGCCGCCGCTCGAGCCGCCCGGGGTCCGGGTGAGATCCCACGGGTTGCGGGTGATGCCGGTGAGGGGGCTGTCGGTCACGCCCTTCCAGCCGAACTCGGGCGTCGTCGTCTTGCCCAGAAACACGGCCCCGGCTTCGCGCAGCCGCGCCACCGGAGGCGCGTCCTCCGCCACGGCATCTTCCGCGGTCGTCTTTGAGCCCCGGCGGGTGGGGTGACCGGCCATATCAAATACGTCCTTGACGGTCGTAGGCACCCCGTCGAGGATCCCGACAGGCTCGCCTTTGTGCCAGCGGGCCTCTGATTCTCGGGCCTGCCTTCGCGCGTCCTCGGCGCACACCAGGACGAACGCGTTCAGTATATCGCCCGTCTTCTCGATCCGGTCGAGGACGGCGCCGATTGCTTCGACCGGCGATAGCTTCCCAGACCGATAGCCCGCGACAAGCTCGCTCGCCGGCGCAAAGCAGAGATCGTCGGACACCTCGACCACGACCAAACCCGGCAGCCCGGGCTCGCTAATCCTGACCAACGGTCACCGGATCGACGATGTTGAGGCCGGTGATGTAGCGCTGGAAAATCGCAGCAAGAACCAGCGGCGGCACCACCGAGATCATGCTGGCGGCGGCGAACATCGGATAGCCCGGCGTAAAGCCGCCGGTGGTCGGCGACAATCCGATGATCGCGGGCGAGAGGGTCTGGGCGGTGGTGCCGCCGGTCAAGACGATCGCGAACAACAGCTCGTTCCACGCGAACAGGAAGGCGATGATGAACGCGGCGGTGATCCCCGGCGCCGCCATCGGGATCATGATGTACCATAGGACGCCGAGCCTGCTGCATCCGTCGATGCGTGCCGCGCGCTCGACCTCGACGGGCAGGTTCGCGAAATAGCCCATCAAGAGCCAAGTCAGAAGGGGCACGACGCCGGTCAGGTAGATGAGGATCAGCCCGATCGGATTGCCCACCAAGCCCACCGCGGCGAACAGCAAGAAGTAGGGGATGAGGATGGCCACCGGCGGCAGCATGCGGGTCATCAACAGGGTAAACAGGAGCGCCGTCTTCGCGGGAAAGCGGAAGCGCCCGAAGGCGTAGCCAGCCAACACCGAGATCGCGGTCGCGATGATGGCCACCGGTATCGAGACGATCGCGCTGTTGGCGAAACCGAGACCTACTCGCGCCGCCTGTCCCGAATAGGCGGCGCCCGCCTCGGCGATCCCCAATACCGCCTTGTAGCTTAGCAGGCTCGGGGAATCGATCGCCTGTACCAGGCCCCCGACGATCTGGCGCTCAGTCATTAGCGAGGCCCAGAAGGTCCAAAACAGGGGCAGGAGAGTCCAAACCAAGATCCCGGCAACACCGAGCCACAGAAGCAATCGCTGACGTGACGGCGCTCTCATCGTGCGCCTGCCGCTTTGGCGTCAGCAACGCGGGGACGCTGTTTCTGGTAGGTCAGCATCACGAAATAGGTGGTCGCTAAAACGATGGTGACAAAGACAAGGATGTAGCTCGCTGCCGAGG
>JAKZXM010000140.1:0-3533 GCA_047514975.1 Rhodospirillales bacterium | reverse complement strand
GCGAACGTACCGGTTCAAGCGCTCCTCGATCCGGCTTCCGGTCGGGCGCGACGGGTGAGCGGGACGAAGAACGCTCCGCCATGACGCGCTACAACTTCAAGGAAACCGAGGCCAAGTGGCAGAACGCGTGGGACGCGGCGCGGACGTTTGCGGTCGGCGAGGATCCGGCCCGGCCCAAATACTACGTGCTCGAGATGTTTCCCTATCCTTCGGGGCGCATTCACATGGGGCACGTGCGCAACTACACCATTGGCGACGTGCTCGCGCGCTACAAGCGCGCGCGCGGTTTCAACGTGCTTCACCCCATGGTCTGGGACGCCTTCGGCCTGCCGGCGGAAAACGCGGCGTTCGAGGCCAAGGTGCCGCCGGCCCGCTGGACGCGCGAGAACATCGCCGCCATGCGCGGCCAGCTCAAGGTCATGGGGCTCTCATACGACTGGGATCGCGAAATTTCGACGTGCGAGCCCGACTACTACCGCCACGAGCAGAAAATGTTCCTCGATTTCCTCGCGAACGACCTCGCCTATCGCAAGGAATCGTGGGTCAACTGGGACCCGGTCGAGGGCACGGTGCTTGCCAACGAACAGGTGATCGACGGCAAAGGCTGGCGATCGGGCGCGGCGGTCGAGAAACGCAAGCTGTCGCAATGGTTTTTGCGGATCACCGCGTTCGCCGACGATCTGCTGGCGGCACTCGACGAACTCGAGCGCTGGCCCGAACGCGTGCGCCTGATGCAGGAAAATTGGATCGGCCGGTCCGAAGGCGCGCTCATGACGTTCGCTCTCGTCGACCGCGACGACGAGCTCGAGGTCTACACGACTCGCCACGACACCATCTTCGGCGCCAGCTTCATGGCCGTCGCCCCTAACCATCCCCTGGCGGCGGAGATTGCCGAATCGAACGCCGAGCTCGCCGACTTCATCGCCGAGTGCAACCGCATGGGCACGACCGAGGCGGCGATCGAAACGGCCGAGAAAAAAGGTTACGATACTGGAATAAAGGCCCGGCACCCGTTCGTCGAAGCGAGTGAACTCCCTGTTTTCGTTGCGAATTTCGTTCTCATGGAGGTTGGAACAGGCGCCATCTTCGGGTGTCCGGCCCACGATCAGCGCGACCTCGATTTCGCCCGCAAGTACGGGCTCGGCGTAACGCCCGTGGTCGCGCCCGAGGGCTGCGAGCCCGCAACGTTCGCCATCGCCGACGAGGCCTACTTGGGGGACGGGCGCGTGATCAACTCGGACTTCCTCGACGGGCTTTCGATCGAGGATGCGAAAGAGGAGATCGCCACCCGCCTCGAAGAGACGTCTCGCGGCAAGCGCAGCGTGAATTTCCGACTCCGCGACTGGGGCGTTTCGCGCCAGCGCTATTGGGGCTGCCCGATCCCGGTCTTACATTGCGCCGGCTGCGGAGTGGTTCCGGTTCCAGAACGGGATTTGCCGGTCCTGCTTCCCGACGACATCTCTTTCGATGCGCCCGGAAACCCCCTCGACCACCACCCGAGCTGGAAGCACGTCAGCTGCCCCCGGTGCGGCGCCGGCGCGGTGCGCGAGACCGACACCTTCGACACCTTCTTCGAATCGTCTTGGTACTTCGCCCGGTTCTGCTCGCCGCGCGCGGATTCGGCGTTCGCGCGGGCGGCTGCGGACTATTGGCTGCCGGTCGATCAGTACATCGGCGGCATCGAGCACGCGGTGCTGCACCTCCTCTATTCCCGATTCTTCACCCGCGCGCTCGGACAATGCGGATATCTCGGAATCGACGAGCCGTTCGCGGGCCTGTTGACCCAGGGCATGATCTGTCACGAGACCTATCGCGACGGCGACGGCAAGTGGCTTTATCCCGAAGACGTCCGCAGAACCGAAGAGGGCGCGGAGCGCATTGGCGACGGCTCGGCGGTCACCGTCGGGCGCTCGGAAAGCATGAGCAAATCGAAGAGGAACGTCGTCGATCCCGAATCAATCATCGACGCCTATGGCGCCGACACGGCGCGCTTGTTCATGTTGTCCGACAGCCCGCCAGAGCGCGACATCGAGTGGACGAGCACCGGGATCGATGGCGCCTGGCGCTACGTCAACCGCCTGTGGCGGACGGTGAATGAACGCCTGGCCGCCATGGGGGGCGTGGGCGAGCCGGCGCCGAGCGCATTTTCGCCCGCGAGCGAGGGGGTCCACCGTTCCATCCACAAGACGGTCGCGGCCGTATCCGACGACCTCGAGCGCTTTCATTTCAACCGGGCGGTGGCGCGCATCCGCGAGTTGACGAACCTACTCGAGGACCTCGACGCCGACGCGGCCGGCGCGGCCTGGGTGCTGCGGCACGGTTACGAAGTCGCGGTCCGCCTGTTCGCGCCGATGATCCCGCATCTGGCCGAAGAGCTGTGGCACAGGCTCGGCCAGCGGGTCATGCTCGCGGACACGCCGTGGCCCGAGTACGAGCCCGCGATGCTCGAGGAAAGCAGCGTGACCGTCGCCGTCCAGGTGAACGGCAAGTTGCGCGGAACTCTTGAGCTTCCCGTTGACAGCGATCGCGACACGGCGGAAAACCTCGCGCTCGCGCTCCCCTCCGTCAGCCGAACCATCGGCGAACGAACGGTTCGCAAGGTCATCGTCGTGCCCAATCGGATCGTCAATGTGGTGGTCTAGGACGCTTGCGCTCGCGGCCTGCGCCCTCGCGCTTGGGGCCTGCGGGTTTCGTCCCATTTACGGCGGCGGCGATCGCGTCGGTGCCGCGTACGGGGAACTCGCCGCCGTTCGCATCGAACCCATGGAGGACCGGATCGGCCAACAGCTTCACAACCACCTGTTGGATCTCCTCAACCCCAAGGGCAGGCCGACGAGGCCCGCCTACGTCCTCTATGTCGATCTTGCGGGCGGAACCGAGGGGCTGGCCGTGGCCAAGACCAAGTTGGCGACGCGCGCGAACTTCCGGCTGACGGCCAGCTACCGCCTTCTGGCGGCCGACGGCGACAAGGCGCTGCTGAGCGGGTCCAACGTGGTGATCAGCAGCTACAACATTCTGTCGAAAGCGTTCACCACGCTCATCGCCGAGAACGACGCTAGAGCCCGCGCGGCCCGAGAAATGGCTTTCGGAATTCGCAACCGGCTTGCCGCCTACTTCGCGACGAAATCGGCGCACGGCGTGGCGCCGGCGAAATGAAGGCGTCGGCCGCCGATCTCGAGCGACTGCTCCGCGATCCCGATTTCGGATTCGCCCTGTTCTACGGTCCCGACTACGGGCTGATCCGCGAACGCGCCGACGCGCTCGCGGCCCGCATCGTCGAGGACATCCACGATCCGTTCCGCACCGTGGACCTTAGCGGCGCGGCACTGAAACGCGACCCGGCCCGGCTCGCCGACGAGGCGGCGGCGCTATCGTTCACCGGCGGCCGTCGATTGGTGCGCGTCGAAGACGCCGACGACGACGTCGCGCGACTTCTCGCACCGCTTGTCGCCCATGCGGGTTCGCGGCCGCCCGGAGCGGGCGCCTTCGTCGTCGTCGAGGCGCGCGAGTTGCGGCCGCGATCGGAACTCCGG
>JAKZXM010000139.1:0-3280 GCA_047514975.1 Rhodospirillales bacterium | reverse complement strand
CTGGTGGTGCCCGAGGTGAACGCGGACGCCATCGCCGGCTACCGCAAGCGCAACATCATCGCCAACCCCAACTGTTCGACGATCCAGATGGTGATGGCGCTCAAGCCGCTCCTCGATCTCGCGCCCATCAAGCGGGTCGTCGTCGCCACCTATCAGTCCACCTCGGGCGCCGGCAAGGCGGCCATGGACGAGCTGTTCAACCAGACCCGCGGGATCTTCGTCAACGAGCCCGCGGAAATGCATCGCGAGAACTTTACCAAGCGGATCGCGTTCAACGTCATTCCCCATGTGGACATGTTCATGGACGACGGCTCGACCAAGGAGGAATGGAAGATGGGGGTGGAAACGCGCAAGATTCTCGGCGCCGACATTCGGGTGTCGGCGACTTGCGTGCGGGTCCCCACCTTCGTCGGCCACGCCGAGGCCATCAACGTGGAGTTTGCCGCGCCCGTGAGCGAGAAGGCGGCGCGGAACGCGCTGGCCGACGCGCCCGGTGTCGCGGTGGTGGATCACCGCGTCGATGAAGGCTACGTCACGCCGGCCGAGTGCGCCGGCGAGGATCCCGTCTACGTGAGCCGCATCCGCGCCGACCCCACCGTGGACCACGGCCTCAATCTGTGGGTGGTCACCGACAACCTTCGCAAGGGCGCCGCCCTGAACGCGATCCAGATCGCCGAGGTCCTGGCCGAAAATCACATGCGCAAGGCCGCCTGACGCCGAGTCGGCGGGGGTGCGGGCGGTTCCGCTTACACGGATATTGCGCTCGCCGCGGCCTCCTCTTCGGGATGCGTCTTCCGGCGCTCGGGACCCGCGTATTCGGGGTCTTTGCGGCGCCGACGGTCGGGCCCGAAGAAGGTCTCGCTCTTCACGAACGGACGCGGGTGCTCGATCGTGGTCACGATCCGCTCATAGAGCATCTGCCCCGAGATCGGCTTGGCGAGATATTCGCTCACGCCCGCGTCGCGGGCCTGAATCACCCGGCGCTCCTCGGAGTACCCGCTCACCATGATGATCGGAAGGTAGGGGTTGAAGCTATCCTTCGGATCGCGGAGCTTGCGGGTCAGCGCGACCCCGTCGAGGTTCGGCATTTGCCAGTTGGTGATGATGATATCGGGGCCGTAGCCGCCTTCGACGAGCTGGAGCGCCGCGAGACCGTCGGCGGCTTCCTTGACTTGAACGCATCCGAACACCCGGAGCACGGTCCTGATCAGGCTTCGCATGAACGGATTGTCTTCGGCGATCAGGATTTTCAGCCGTCGGAGGTCCAGATTCACCGGCGATCACCCCCGTATCCTCGGCGTCAGGCGCCTTGAGGCGCGCTGCCCGCATTTATTGCCGAAACGGCCATGCGGCGCGAGGGGATTCGTCGTCAGCGACGACGCCGGGCGTCGGCGCATCAGCGAAGCCGCTCGGCCGCGAATCTGTGTCGCGGCCGCACCAGTTGGGCCTGGGCGGCGACGAGGGCCAATTCGCCGGCGCCGGTCTCGCTCGTTTTCTCGACGACTCCGAAGATCGACGCCGTTGCGCGAACGAGCGCGGTCCTGATTCGGCGCCCCGACAGGAGATGCCCCACGAACAAGGCGGCGAACGCGTCGCCCGCGCCCTTGGCGTCGCATCTTAAGTGCGGCGTGGTGACCCGCCAGGCCTCGTCGCGCGTGACGCCCAGGACCGAGATGGCATCCTTGGGTCCGTCCAAGGCTCGAAGCGACGTCACCACCACGATTTTGGGGCCGCGCTCGAGCATCCCGTCGGCGGCGGCGATTGCGTCCTCGGTGGTCTCGACCGATCGCGCGCTCAGGACCTCGAGCTCGAAGGCATTTGGCACGATCACGTCGGCGAGGGGGACCGCGTCGGAGGCGAGGAACCGGCGCAACTCGTCGGCCACGTACATCCCCTCGTCGCGATCCCCCATGACCGGATCGAGAACGTAGAACGCATCCGGGTTCGCCTTTTTGATCCGCGCGACGGCCGCGAGCACGACCCGTCCTGTCGACGCCGAGCCGAGGTAACCGGACAGCACCGCGCGCACCTGCGGAAAGGCGGCGCGCGCTTCCAAGCCGGCGAGAAGCGCTTCGATCTCGGCCGCGTCCGCCACCCGTCCCCGCCACGCGCCGTGTCCGGGATGGTTGGAGTACTGGACCGTGGCGACCGGCCACACGTCGATTCCGAGACGCTGAAGCACAGGCACGGCGGCGGAGTTGCCGACATGGCCCAAGACGACCGACGACTGGACGGAGAGAACGCTCATTCGCCTCGCCGGTTTTCGACGACGGGCGCCGCCGGAGTGCGGCCAACGGGCCGAGAGCCGAAATCCTCGTACACCACCCAATCTTGCCACAAAATCATCGCGAATACGCAATATCTTGTTGTTCTTGCGCGAAGTATCCGCTAAAAAAAGAGGCGTCAGGGTCGCGGGCTCTGGGATTCCCGCGCCGCGCCGCGCCGTCGCAACGACGCTCCTGACGCCTCTTAAGGAGCCGGCCAGGCTCCGTGCCCGCGAAAGCGCGCTCCGTATCGGCCCCGTGACTCCCGGCCAGCGAACCCTGGAAAGAGAACACCGACGGACGACTCGGGTTGGCGTGCTTCCTGCCGCAACCGTCACCGGTTCCGGCCATCCACACGCCGCCGAGATCGGGACGACCCGTACCCCTTGCGCCTGAACTTCGCGCCTCGGCCAAGGCCCCGAACGCCCCGGGCCCCGAAGGGTCCGAGCCGTCCACGACCGGGACCGCTCCGCTCCCGCGAACCCTGGAAGACGACCCCGGCCGCCTTCATCGGTTCGCGCCGCGGTCGGCACGGCCGGCCTTGCCACGATGGCGCAGCCCCCCGTGCGACCCCGGAGTTCATCCGCAAACGGGAAGTGGGTCCCCCCGACGGCGCCCGGCTTCGGTCATCGCGGCGAAGCCGCGAGTCCCGCCACCGGCCACCACCCCGATGCCTCGGCGACGCAAAGCGTCGCTGTTGGCCCCGGGAGCAACGTTTCCCCGGGGGAACCGACAAATCACAGGATTTGTTGGTTCCCGCCAAGAAATCGCTGCACGGACGCCTTCACGTGCGTCGATGATGATGAGTAGGCGATGGCCGCGTTTCAATAACAATTCTGCGCTGTATTGTAAAATCTTGTGAGTAAATTTGGCCCGTACCGCTTATGCACTTTGTTCCGGCGCAACCAACATGTTGTAGGTGACAGGTTTGGCGCGGATGGCGATGGCGAACAGGGAGCGGAAGGTGGCGTGCCGCGTTCTGCGTCGGTTGAAGCGGAAGACGAACTCGTCGAGAT
>JAKZXM010000138.1:0-14489 GCA_047514975.1 Rhodospirillales bacterium | reverse complement strand
GCGAGCCCCAAACGCGCGGTACGCAATACGGCGCGGGCCACTTTGGCGCGCCGGGCCAAACGCAAGACAGCGCGCCCGAGGTTCTGTCGCCGGCCGAAATGAACGCGCGTATCCGGGCGGGCGGGCGGGAGACGCCGGTCGGCGGAGGCGGTCTCGACGGATACTCCGAACCCCGGTTCGACATCTGGGACTTCCGAGGCGTGCCTTACGACGAAAGCGGCGGGGTAGAACTTACGGAGAACCAAAAGGAACTCAACGAGATCCATAAGATGACGACAAACGAGGGGGACAAACCCCCGATCGTCAACATGGAAAAGGCACGACAATTCGCGATTCAGGAAGGCTATCGCGCCAAGTTCGAGATCGAGAGAACGACATCCGAACACGATGGCGGAAGGCCTTTGTACCGTCTAGAGTTTCTGGGAAAGGCGGCGGTTCAAAAGTACAACCCCATCATCGAACGCGAAGCGCGCCGACAGGGCGTCGACCCGGACCTCGTTCGCGCCATCATGTTCATCGAACACGCGGATGGGCACAGGGGTGGCACGGATCGGGGGGTGCAGGCGTTAGGCTGGGCCAGTTCCCTGTTGCCGATGAACATCAAGCCAGGGAATTGGGGAGGTGTTGGGGGCGTTCAGGAGGACGAGTTCGAAAACCCCGAGTTGAATATTCGTGCCGCGGTTGCCCTGATCCGGGAGATCCGTGACCGGATTGCCGATCCCAACCCCAATGCAGCACAAATCGCGTCAATATACAACTTCACGGGGAGAGAGACTATCAACAGCTACGGAGCTCGTGTGGGCCGCGCCTATCAGGAGCGGGCGTGGGAGCGCTGAAGTTGATCGGCATGACTGGGGCGAGGAGGGCATGATCAAGCGTTGCGTAAGAGTGTATGTGATTGTTACTTCGGTCATGTTCACGATCTGGGTCGGGGCGGGAATGTATATGGGGCTCGAAGAAAACACGATGGCTGAATTCTGCGACTACGGTGCACCGCCTGAATGGGAGTATTATTCCAGCCAGGGAGACCCGTGCCGTCCGAGACTCTTTGTGATCGCCAAAGAAATCGTCGTACTAACGGTCGGGATTCTGCTGCCGTTGCAATCTCCCGCTTACGGGTACTTCGTGATCAATGCGATTGTTCGCCGTCGCAGAATGCGAGCGTCGATGAGGAGTGGGTGAGGCGCATCGGTTAATGAACGGCGCGCCGCTAGTTCATCGCAATGGTGCGGCTGGACGGCGACCCCGATCCTGGCCTGTTCCCGAACCGGCCCAGTCCGAGGGCGCGGATTGGCGCCGGAACGTGGCGAAGTTCTGGCGCCAGGGCCGGGCTCCGATGACGGTGGTTCGGTCCGCCACCCCGTTACTTTTCGCGTCATCGCCCGGCGCGACCTGGCGAACCACGTCATTGGAAACCCAAGCGTTCCGCTGATTTCGTGGATGCCCGCGACACTCGCGGGCATGACGACTGGGTCATGCAACGCAGATCGGCGCTTCGACCGGAGGGCCGTGGTGTTTACGGAAGCTGGTCTTGCGTCCGCCCCAGGCTTTCGCCGAGCCACGCCGAGAACGCGGGCCCGGCCGGTCCCATGACCTCGGGCGGGTACGGCCTCGCGTCGGGTGCCACTTTCAGCGGAAAGTCCATCAACGGCGCGATGTCGCGTTCGGGCTCGATTCCCGGAGCGACCTCGCGCAAAAGCCAGCCATCGTCGGTCAGCGTGAACAGGCCGCGCTCGGTGATCATGGTCAGCCGCTGGCCCTTGGCGAGCGCGGACGCGCCCGAGAACGTCAGGTGCTCGACCGCGCCCACCAGCTTTTTCTTTGACCCCTGCTCGATGACCCGCACACGGCCGTCGGCGACCGCGACGCGCGCGCCGCCGGCGGCGAAGTTGCCGCAGATGAAGAGTTTCGGCGTGCGATGGGTGATGTCGATGAAGCCGCCGACGCCGACGAGCCGGCCGGCGAAGAGGCTGACGTTCAGGTTGCCTTCGGCGTCGGCTTCCGCGAGGCCGAGGAAGGCGGCATCCAACGCGCCGCCGGTATAGAGATTGAAGGTGTCGTTGGGATCGATGATGGATTCGGGGTTCACGTGGGCGCCGAAGGTCGGAAGACGAGTCGGCAGGCCCCCGATGGCGCCGTGCTCGGTCGAGACCGAGACCCGTTCCTCGCAATTCGCCTCGCGCAGCAGCCGCGGAATATCGCCCGGCAGTCCGACCCCCAGGTTCACGAACCAGTCGTCGCGCAAGAACGCGGCGGCGCGCGCCAGGATCACGCGGCCCGGCCCCTCGGGCAGGGGCGCGCGGTCGATCTCGGCCGCCACTTCGCCGGTCAGGGTCGGGTCGTACCGGGCCAATTCGGACTGGGGCGCGTCGGGGGCGAGCACGACGCCGTCGACCAGCTCGCCCGGAACCGCGACCAGGCGCGCATCGAGGCTGTGGCGGGCGGCGATCCGCTCGACTTGCGCGAATACCCGGCCGCCCGAGGCCCTGGCCGCGGCGGCGAGCGAGAGCGCACCGAGACTCAAGGGCTCCTTTTCCAGGGTGAGGTTGCCGTGGGTATCGGCCGTGGTCGCCTTGAGCAACGTCACGTCGATCGGCAGCGCGCGGTAGAACAGAAGCTCGCGGCCGTCGAACGTCACGGTCTCGACCAGGTCCTCGGCCGCGGCCTGGTTGAGCTTGCCGCCGCCGTTGCGCGGATCGACGAAGGTCCCCCGACCGACGTCCGTCAGAACGCCCGGCCGCCCGGCGCCGATTTCGCGCAACAGGCTGTAGAGCACGCCCATGGGCAGGTTGTACCCGGCGATCCGGTTCTCGAGGATCATGGGCATGATGCGCGCGCCCTTGAACGGCGGATAGGCCGAGGCGATGACGCGCCGGGTCATGCCCTCGTGGGCGAAGCGGTCGATGCCGGTGCCGGGCGTGATGGCCGCGTTGCACGGCTCGAACGCCGTCAAGTCCCGGGGGTGGCCCTCGTTCAGGAACCGCGCCTCGAGCGCCGCAAGCAGGTGGTCGACGACGAGCATGCTCGCCGACCCCGGAAAGGCGATCGTGGCGCCGTCGGGGATCGCTCGGGCGACCGCTTCGGCCGTCATGATCTTGCTCATGGGCGCGGGTTTCCGGGACGTGGGCGCAGGCGTGGCGGGCCAATAAACCAAACTCGTCCGACGAGGTAAAGCCGCGATCGGCCCGAGAGCGACTCGCCCTCGTCCAGGGACTATGCTGTCGGCCTTCGCGGGCGGGCGTCACCGGCCAGCGGTGGCGGCCGGCGAAACTTACGGAGGATAGAAACTCGATGAGCGCCGACGTCGTCTCCCCCTACGGCCGGACCGAGCCCCGAGTGGGCGACAGCGCCCAGGTCCGAAAGACCATCACCGTCGCGGACCAGGGCCTCTATTCCGGAATTTGCGGGAACCTGCATCCGCTCTACGTCAACGAGATTCATGCGGCGTCCACCGCGGCCGGCGGACGGCTGGCCTTCGAGCTCGTGGTCGCGGCGCTGGCGACCGGCCCGCTCGCCGAGCTCGGCGGGGCGCACCGCCGCATCTCGGCGCTTGAGTTGCGCTTTCCGGCGATGACCCGGGTGGGCGACACCGTCGCCGCGCGGGCCGAGGTGACCGCGCTCGCGGGCGGCGACGCGAGGTGCCGGGTCAAATGCGTGCGCGACGAAGGCGATACGGTCGTCGCCGAAGGCACGGCCGTGCTGTCCGAGGTCGTCTGAGGCGGGAGAGCCGGCATGTACGAGATCAAGACCTGGGACGAGATCGCCGTCGGCGACAAAGTCAGCATCGCCAAGACCATCACCGAGGCCGATTCGGCGCTGTACGGGGCCGCCACCGGGGATTTCGGCCCGGTCCACGTGGACCAGGGCTACGCCAGCAAAACCGTCTTCGGCCAGCGCATCGCGTCCGGCATCATGGTCGGCGGCATCTTCACCTCGATCCTGACGAGCCACCTGGTGGGGATCGTCCCCGTCTCCATCGAGGACCGGTTCTGGTTCACGGGGCCCGTCAAGTTCGGAGACACCCTCACCATCGAGGTGTGGATCGCCGACAAGAACGCCGACGATCGCACCATCGTCTGGGAGGCGAGTGCGACGAACCAGGACGGCGGCGAGGTGCTGACGGCGCGTGCGACCATGAAATACCCGCGCCGCCCGCCGCCCCGGATGTAAATGCCGGTGGCGCCCGTGCGCCTAGAGGCGGTGCGTTCGCCCGCCCGCACGATCACGGAAGCGGACATCGCGCTGTTCGCCGCGATCACCAAGGACTCGAGCCCGGTCCACACCGACGCCGCCTACGCCGGCGAAGGGGTCTTCGGCGGCCGCGTCGGGCACGGCCTCTTGGGCCTGTGCCTGGCCGAGGGACTGCTGAGCCGCGCGCGGCGTGCGGACACGATCGCGCTGGCCTGGGAATGGGAGTTCACCCAGCCCTTTTTCGTCGGCGATACATTGTGGGCCCAGTCCGAGCCCGAGACCGCGACGAACGACCGCTTCGGCACCGTCGTCAGCGAACGAATCATCGTCTTCAAGAACGACGGCATGCCCATCCAGAAGGGCCGGCACAGGCTCGCCCTCGCCAATGGCGAAGGATCGCCGGGCCCGCTCGAAGGCGTGTCGAGTCGCGCGGTCGAGCGGTTCGCGGACCTCGCCGTGACCCACGACGGACCGGTTCCGCGATCGAGTGCCACACATGGCGGCATGGAGACGGGGGTCTTCTTCGAGGACTTGGCCCTCGGCGCGCGTTTCGAAACACCGGCCTACACGGTGGGCGAGTTCGAGGCCGGCGCGTTCCTTGGACTGACGGCCGAGGCCGGCGAACCGTTTCACGCCGCGCCCATGGTCGCGCCGCTTTTCGGCCTCGGCCTCGTCGAGGGCTTGAAGCACGCGCTTGCCCCCCATCGGGGCGTGGGAACGCCCCTCGCCTCGCTTTCGTGGCGCTGGCGTCAGCTCGCGCCGATCGCGCTGGGCGATACCCTGTCCGTCGAGGTCGAGATCCAGGGGAAGCGCCCGAGCCGGTCGAAGACGGATCGCGGCATCGTCGCCCAGACCATCTCGCTGATCGCCCACGGCCGCGGGATCGTTCAGCAGGGCCAGCACGTTCAGATGCTGAGGCGACGGCCGCCGGACGAGAATCCCTAAGCCCGCGAAGGCGGCCCATATCGCGGCCCACGAGCTTGAACAGTGACCGGCCGGCGGCGAGAGCACTGTCCGACCAGATTGGATCAATTTGATGGTGGCAAATCGGCTTGTCCGGGCAGGCGCGCCTCGAAGCCCGATGCGGGACCATGGGGCGAGCGCCGCAACGAACCCGGCAAGCCGATTAGTCCCACCGAAGGCCGGGTCCAATTGCTCCGTGGCGTCGTTGCGCGTCTTTGCCCATGCCCCACATCGCCATGCGAAGCGCGCCTAGCCACGGCGCAAAATGACTCCGGTCAAATGGTTCAATCTGGTCGGATAGTGCTCTAACATCCGCCCCGGCGTGACGCCGGTTCTTCGGTATCGCGCGCAAGGAGTTCCTGATGCTCGCCGACATGCGCGTCGTCAGCTTCTGCCACTACCTCCAGGGGCCGGCGTGCACCCAGTACCTGGCCGACATCGGCGCCGACGTGATCAAGGTGGAGCCGCCCGAGGGCGCCTTCGAGCGCCACTGGTCGGGGGCCGACACCTTCGTCGACGGCGTGAGCGCGTTCCTCATGTCCGCCAACCGCAACAAGCGGAGCCTCGCGATCGACCTCAAGCGGCCCGAGGCGCGCGCCATCATGGACCGCCTGATCGAACGCGCCGACGTGATCGTCGAGAATTTTCGGCCCGGTGTCATGGATCGGTTGGGCTTAAGCTACGAGGTGGTCTCGAAACGCAAGCCCGAGATAATCTACGCGTCCGGCACCGCGCTCGGGGCGACGGGGCCGGCGAAGGACCGGCCGGGACAGGACCTCTTGATGCAGGCGCGCTCGGGGCTGATGTCGGTCACCGGCAATCACGAGAGCGGCCCGGTCGCGGTCGGCGCCGCGACCGTTGACCAGCACGGCGGCGCCCTCATGGCCATGGGGATTCTCGCCGCCTACGTCAAGCGCCTGACCACGGGCAAGGGCACGCGGATCGAGACCAGCCTGTTCGCTTCCGGCATCGATCTGCAGGCCGAGGCGCTGACGAAGTACTTCGTCTCGGGGCGCGACCGCTCGGTGCTGGAGCGCGACAAGCACGTGGGAAGCTGGTACCACGAGGCCCCGTACGGCGTTTACAGGCTCGCCGACTGTTACGTGGCGCTTTCGATGAACGAGGCCGCCAAGGTGGCGGACGCGCTTTCGTCGCCCCGCCTCGCCGCCCTCAACCAGATCGACCGCTTTCAAGAGCGCGATGCTTACGCGCGGGTGCTGGCCGATGAGCTCGAGACGCGCAGCTTCGCAGACGTCGCAAGGGCCTTCGACGACGCCGGCATCTGGTACGAGCGCGTCCAGTACTACGACGAGCTTCGAGGCGACCCGCAAGCCATCCACAACCAGGTGTTTCGCGAGGTGCCGGTTGGCGGCGGCGAGCGGACGGCGACCCTGGTCAATCACCCCGTGCGCTACGACGGCGCCCTTCCCCCGTACAAGGGCATTCCGTGGGACGCGGGCCAGCATACCCGCGAGATTCTCGCGGAACTGGGCTACGGCGCGGGCGAGATCGACGGACTGGTCGCAGACGAGGTGGTGGTCGCGCCGCCGAGGCGCGCCAAGGCGAAGACGGATATCGCGTAAGCGCCGGGCTACGGAGAATCAGAGAAATCTGCCATGCCGATCGTCTACGTCTACGGTTTCAAGCGCCCGATCGCCAAGCGCCGCCAGCTCGTGCGCGAGATCACCGACGCCACCTGTCGGGCCTACGACGTGCCGCCCGAGATCGTGACCGTTTATCTGATGGATCTCGCGCGCGACAGCGCCGCGCATGCCGGCGAGTTGGCCTCGGACGCGCTCAGAAGGATCGAAAAGGCCGAGAAGAAACCGAAAACCGCTCGCAAGGCCCGCCCGCGCCCGTCTGGGCGATAGGAAGCCGCCGATGCCGCAAGTTTTCTTTTACGGGTTCGAACGCAGCGCACGCGCGCGCCGCCAGCTCGCGAGCGAGCTTACGGAAATCGTCTGCCGGGTCTACGGGGTCCCCCCCGAAACCGTTTCGGTCAACATCTTCAACATGCCCAAGGATCGCGTCGCCCACGGCGGCCGTCTTGCCTCCGACGGCGGCCTCAAAACCGAGCCCAAGGACGAGCGGCTGATACACGAGTATTGAGCGAAAACGGGCCGATGGACGTGCGCATCGAGCCGCTGAACGCGGCGTCCTTCGCCCCGTTCGGAGACGTGATCGCAACGCCCAGAAGGCCCAGAAAGGCCGGGCGTTCCTGAAGGCGCTGGTGGATCTTTGCCGCGACTCGGGCGTCGAGACCATCGCCGAGATGGTGGACGACCGCGCCGGGCAGGCGCACGATCAAACGCAAAACGGCCTGGCTGTTAAACCTCGACAGGCCTTCCCCGCCCTAGCCTGCGCGGATCATGGTGCCGGCGCCGTGTTCGGTGAAGATCTCGACCAAAAGCGCGTGCGGCACCCGGCCGTCGAGGATGACCGCGGCCCCGACGCCGTTCTCGACCGCCTTGAGGCAGGTCTCGATCTTCGGGATCATGCCGCCCTGGATTGTGCCGTCGTCGATCAGGGCGCGGGCGCGTTCCGCCGACATCTCGGCGATCAGCCGGCCGTCCGCATCGAGAACGCCGGCGACGTCGGTCAGCAAATACAGCCGCTTCGCGCACAAAGCGGCGGCGATGGCCCCGGCCGCGGTGTCGGCGTTGATGTTCAGGGTCTCGCCCTCGGGCCCGATACCGATGGGGGCGATCACCGGGATCACGGTCTCCGAGCCCTTACAAAGCGCCAGGATATCGGGCGTGATGACGGTCGGCTCGCCCACCAGGCCCAAGTCCAGCACGCGCTCGATGTTGGATTCGGGATCGCGCATGACGCGCGAGACCTTGCCGGCCCGGATCAGGTTGCAGTCCTTGCCCGAGATCCCAAGGCCGAAGCCGCCCGCCTCGCCCACCGCCGAGACGATCTGCTTGTTGATGGTCCCCGACAGCACCATCTCGACCACGTTCACCGTCTCGGCGTCGGTCACCCGCAAGCCGTCGACGAACTCGCTTTTGACCTTGAGGCGCTCGAGCATGGCGCCGATCTGCGGGCCGCCGCCGTGCACCACCACGGGCTCGATCCCGATCTGTTTCAGAAGCACCACGCCGCGGGCGAAGCTCTTCATCAGGGCCTCGTCGCCCATGGCGTGGCCGCCGAACTTGACGACGAAGGTCTGGCCCGCGTGCCGGCGCATATACGGGAGCGCTTCCGAGAGCGTCCGCGCCTGGGCGAAGATTTCGTCGCTGGTTTTGTCGGCGTTCCCGGTCATGGCGGCGGCACCGTATCCCAATCGCCCCCGCTTCGCCAGTCGCGGGCGATCGCCGCGAGGCCCGCGCGAAGCTCGGCGATTCCGCTCAGCTGGCGGGCGCTCGTCGCCATGGTTCGCGGCGTCGCGGCGCCGTGCCCGGCGAGCTCGCGCTCGAGTGCGTCCGTGAGCTCTGCGAGCTGGGCCTGCGAAAGCTTGTCGCACTTGGTGAGGACGGCCCAGTACGGGACGGCGGCCGCATCGAGCATCGCCATCACGTCGCGGTCGCTGTCTCCGACGCCGCGGCGCGCGTCGATCAGCAAACAGACACGGCGAAGGTTGGGCCGGCCCCGCAAGTACGCCTCGACGAGCTCGGTCCATCGCCTCGCCTCGCTTCGCGGCGCCTTGGCGTAGCCGTAGCCGGGAAGATCGACCAGCATCAGACGCTCGGCCAGGGCGAAGAAGTTGAGCTGGCGGGTGCGCCCGGGCGCGTTCGAGACCCGCGCGAGCGTTTTGCGGCCGGTGAGCGCGTTCACCAGGCTCGACTTGCCGACGTTCGAGCGGCCGGCGAACGCGACCTCGGGCAGCGATGCGTCGGGAAGTTGATCGGCGCCGGCGACGCCAAGGACGAACGCGCAGCTTTGCGCGAACAGCCAGCGTCCGAACTCTAATTCTTCGGCCGCTTGGGCCGCGGAATCGGGGTCGCGGGGCCTAACTGAATGCTCCCATGCGTTTCATGATCACCCACTGCTGGAGGATCGACAGGGTGTTGTTCCAGGCCCAGTAGATGACGAGACCGGCCGGAAACGGCGCCAAGATCACCGTGAAGACCACCGGCAGCATGAGGAAGACCTTGGCCTGGATGGGATCGGCCGGCTGCGGATTCAGGCGCTGCTGGAGGAACATGCTGGCGCCCATGATCAGCGGCCAGATCCCGATCAAGAGGAAATCGGGCGGCGTGAACGGCAATAGGCCGAACAGGTTGAAGAGCGACGTGGGATCGGGTTGCGAGAGATCCCTGATCCAGCCGAAGAATGGCGCCTGGCGCATCTCGATGGTGACGAACAGGACCTTGTAAAGCGCGAAGAAGACCGGGATCTGCACGACCATGGGCAGGCATCCGGACGCCGGGTTCGCCTTTTCGCGTTTATAGAGCGCCATCAGCTCCTGGTTCATCCGCTGCTTGTCGTCGCCGAAGCGCTCGCGCAGCTTCACGGTCTCGGGCTGCAGCTTCTTGAGCTTGCTCATCGCCCGGTAGGACTTGTTGGCGAGGGGGAAGAAGATCAGTTTGATCCCCACCGTCAGCAGAAGGATCGCGACGCCGAAGTTGCCGACGTGGTCGTTGATGAAGATCAGGGTGTAGAAGATCGGCTTGGTGAGGAAGTAGAACCAGCCGAAGTCGATGGCGCGGTCGAAGAGTTCGATCGCGTAGGTCTCGGCGTAGCCGTCGAGGAGCTTGACCTCCTTGGCGCCGGCGAAGAGCCGGCTGGTCGCCTCGAGCGAGCCGCGTGGCGCAACCCTTTCTTTCGCACCCGCAAATTCTGCCTGGTACCTGTCGGTTCCGTCGTCGTTCCAGTGCCTGAATCGGGCAAAGACCTCCTTATTTTGGTCCGGCACCAGCGCGGTCAGCCAGTACTTGTCGGTGATGCCGATCCATCCGCCCGTCGTCGTGTTCGTGATGGCGCCCACGTCCTGAAGGTCGTCGTAATCCTCCTCCTCGAGGGTTCCGTTGAAGACCCCGAGAAGCCCCTCGTGCAGGATGAAGAACCGGCTGACTTCCGGCGTTCCCCGGCGCGATACGAGGCCGAACGGAAAGACGGTCACGGGCGAGGCGGAGTTGTTCTCGACTCGCTGGACGACCGTGAACATGTAGTTCCGGTCGAGCGCGATGGTCTGAACGAACCGAAGCCCTTCACCGTTCTCCCAGCTCAGCGTCACCGGAGAATCGGGCGCCAAGACGCGGCGGTTCGCGGTCCACACAGTGTCCGGTCCAGGGACGGCGACGTCATCTTCGCCAACCCAGCCGAAGTACGCGTAATACGCGTTCGCGGTGTCCTGGGGAGACAGCAGGACGATTTCCGGGCTGTCACGGTCCACGGTCTCGCGGTAGCGGGCAAGCGTCAAGTCGTCGATGCGCGCTCCGGCCAGCGAGATCGAGCCGTGAAGCTGGGCAGAATCGATCGCCACGCGCGACGCCGCGGCGATCACGGCGGCACGCTCGAGCGCCTGGCCCGCCGACGGTCTCTGGGCCTCGGTCACGCCGCGGCCGGGGAGCGGAATCTCGCGGGGCCCCTCGTCGCCCTTGGGCGCTTGCGACTGCTCGGGGCTCGCCACCTCGGATGGCGGCGGCTGTGTCGCGGGGAAGAACGTATCGTAAATGATGACGATCGCGACGGAAAAGACGATCGCGAGGATCAGATTGCGATTATCCATCGGCCGTCGCGTCCCTGTGCATCGCGACGTCGCCGGACGCGGACCCGCGAGGCGCCATGGGATCGGGATCGGGAACCGGGTCGTAGCCGGAACCGCCCCAGGGATGGCATCGGCCGAGACGTTTGAGCGCGAGCCAGCTCCCTTTTGCGGCGCCGTGGCGATCCACCGCCTCCAGCGCATAGCTGGAACAGCTCGGCTCGAACCGGCACGCGGGCGCGGTCACGGGCGAGATCAGCAACCGATAGGCGCGGATCGCGACCCGAATGAGGGCGGTCGCGGCGTTCATTCGAGCCTCGCCGTTTGCGTCCCGCTGCCCGACGAGGCCGCTTCCGCCGGCCGGTCAACGAGTGTGTCGAGGCGCTTCAGACCCCGCTTCAAGTCGGCCATGAGGGACGCATAGGGGCGCACCCGCGTCGCGGCGCGGCCGATGACGACGAAATCATGCCCGGCGCGCGCGAACTTGGGCATGACTTCGCCGACGGCGGCCTTGAGGCGGCGGCGGACCCGATTGCGCACCACGGCAATTCCCACCTTTCGGCTCACGGTGAACCCGACCCGCACGACCGCCCGTCGGTCCCCCGGATTGCGCCCTTCGGGCGCCTTTGCCACCTGAAGGATCAGCCCCGGCGCCACCCATTTCCGCCCCGCGCGGGCGACGCGAACGAAGTCGGCCCGCCGCTTGAGGCGTAAGACGGCGGCGAGATCGATAGGACTAGGCGGACAGACGCTTGCGGCCCTTTGCGCGCCGATTGGCAAGAACCCTCCGACCGCCCACCGTCGCCATCCGCGCGCGAAAGCCGTGGCGGCGCTTGCGAACGAGCCTGCTTGGTTGAAACGTCCGTTTCATGGGCCGATCCCGGAAAATCCCGGCTCGCTGTATACGGGCTTGCCCTTTCGAAGTCAACGATACCCGGCCCGCGGTCCGTCATTGCGGTTTCGCGAGTTACGCGACGCGGACCCGCGAATCACGCGATGGTGAATGGCGACGCGACCCGATCTTCCCAATAACCCGATTTCACGCAAGTATTCGAGCCGACGACGCCGGGCATCGAAGTTCGCCGCGACTTCGGCGCGCCCGGCGGCGTCGACCCCCCGGACCGCGAGAGAGCGCGGGACCGACCGGAGCGCCGCCACCGTGATCGCGACCAACGACAGCCGCGAGAATCCGCAACCGCGAGGCTTTTCGCGCTGGCGGCTGTTGCCCATCGCGATCGTCGCCGGCGGGCTCGGCGCCTTTTTCGCGTTCGGCCTCGACCAGTACCTCGGCTTCGAGGCGTTGCGCGACCACCGCCAGACGCTTCTCGCCTGCCAGTCCGAGCACTATGCGCTGAGCGCCGCCGGATACGTGCTGCTCTATGGCGCCATCGTCGCGTTTTCGATACCGGGCGCGGTGTGGATGACCATCGCCGGCGGCTTCCTCTTCGGCCCGTGGGCCGCGACCGGGTACGTGGTGGTCGGCGCGACCGTGGGCGCGACGGCGCTGTTCCTCGCCGCGCGCCTCGGTCTCGGCGAGGCCTTCCGCGCCCGGGCGGGTCCCGCGGTCCGCAAGATGGAAGAGGGGTTCCGTAAGAACGCGCTGAGCTATCTTCTGGTCCTGCGCCTGATCCCGCTGTTTCCCTTCTGGCTGGTCAATCTGGTGCCCGCGTTCCTCGGCATTCGGGTATCGACATTCGTGCTCGGCACGTTCCTCGGCATCATTCCGGGAACTTTCGTATACGTCATGGTGGGAAACGGGCTCGGCGCGATCATCGACGCCGGAACCCAGCCGAACCTCGGCATCATCTTCGAGCCCGAGGTCCTGATCCCGATCTGCGGATTGGTGTTCCTGTCGCTGATTCCCATCGCCTATAAGAGATTTCGGCGTACCAGGGGCTGAACGGGCGGACCATGGCCGACGAGCGAGAGGTCGACATCTGTGTGATCGGCGCCGGCGCGGCCGGCCTGTCGGTCACCGCGGGCGCGGCCCAGATGGGCGCATCCACCGTCCTCGTCGAAAAGGGCGAGATGGGAGGCGAGTGCCTGAACTGGGGCTGCGTGCCGTCGAAGGCGCTGCTCGCATCGGCCCGCGCCGCGGCGCTGGCGTCCCGCGCGCCGTCCTTGGGCGTCCGCCTCGACGGCGCCGGCGTCGATTTCGCGGACGTGTCGAAACACGTCCACGCGACGATCGCCGCCATCGCGCCCAACGATTCGGTCGAACGGTTCGAAGGCTTGGGCGTGAAGGTGATCAAGGGCTCGGCGCGGTTCGTGAGCCCGCGCGCGATCGAGGTGAACGGGGTACGGATCGGCGCCCGGCGCTTCGTGCTCGCCACCGGATCCGGGCCCCAGGTCCCGCCGATTCCGGGGCTCGCGGAGGCCGGTTACCTCACCAACGAGACCGTCTTCGATCTCACCCGGCTGCCCGAGCATCTGATCATCATCGGCGGCGGCCCGATCGGCGTCGAGATGGCGCAGGCGTTCCGCCAACTCGGGGCGCGGGTGAGCGTGCTCGAGCAGTTCTCGATCCTGGCGCGGGACGACCCCGAATTGGCGGGCGTCGTACGCGACCGGCTGGCCGACGACGGCGTCGAGGTGCGCGAGGGCGCAACCGTCACCCGCGTCCAGCGATCGGACGGGCGCGTGGTGGTGGCGGTTCGCGACTCCGACGGCGCCGAAGACACCGTCGAGGGGTCGCATATCCTGGTGGCCGCCGGCCGCCGGGCCAGGGTCGACGGTTTGGGGCTGGAGAGTGCCGGAATCGCCTTCGACGCCGACGGCGTAAAGGTGGATGCGCGCCTACGCACCGACAACCGCCGCGTCTTCGCCATCGGCGACGTGATTCGCGGCGGCCACCGGTTCACCCACATGTGCACCTATCACGCCGCCATCGTCATCCGCAACGCGCTGTTCCGCATTCCCGCCAGGGTGCGCCTGGACGCCTTTCCGTGGGTGACGTTCACGACGCCCGAGCTCGCCCAAGTCGGCCTGACCGAACAACAAGCCGTCGCAAGGGGGGGCGGGATCCGAATCCTTCGCTGGCCGTTCGCGGACGTCGACCGCGCGCGCGCCGAAGCCGAGATCGACGGGCTCGCCAAGGTGGTGGCGACGCCCCGGGGCCGCATTCTCGGCGCCGGCATCGTCGGCCCGCACGCCGGCGAGCTCATCCAGTCCTGGGTTCTCGCGATCCAGGAGGGGCTCGGCGTAAGCGCGATCGCCAAGATGGTGTTTCCCTATCCCACCTTCGGCGAGGTCAGCAAACGCGCCGCCGGCAGCTTCTTCGCCCCGACGCTGTTCGGCCCGCGAACGCGCCGGCTCGTCAGATGGTTGCGCCATCTGGGTTGACGCCGGACAATGGCCGAGCGCCCGCGCGGGGGCGGTTTGATGCCTGGGCGCGGTGATGTACGGTGACGGCCATGGCGGATGACGCTTCAACCCGGCGCCCGGTGACCATGGGCCTGTCGGCCCGGCTGCTTCTGCTCACGGTGTTCTTCGTCATGCTGGCGGAGCTCCTGATCTACACCCCCTCCATCGCCCGGTTCCGGAAGGTCTATCTCGAGGACCACCTTATCCGCGCGCACCTGGCGACGGTTGCCCTGGATGCGGTGCCGGAACTGGACATCAGCACGGGGCTCGGTGACGAGGTCCTGGCCCAGGCGGGCGTGCACGCGATCGTGCTGCGCGCCGA
>JAKZXM010000137.1:0-5009 GCA_047514975.1 Rhodospirillales bacterium | reverse complement strand
CGTCGACCGGATTGACGCCGGATGCGCCAAGACGCACGAGCACCTCGCCCGCCTGCGGGGCCGGCGTCGGCGCCTCGCCCACGGTCAACACCTCGGCCGCGGGGCCGACCTTTTCGTACCAAACCGCGCGCATGGGCCTTGTCCTCACATCCGTTGCCGCTGAAGCACGCGCGACCCTAGCGCAAAATCGGATTGAGCGGAACCGGCCCACAAATATCGAAACCGGCCCGCACGCCGGCCCGGCCGTCCGGCGTTGTCGGTCGGCGGCGGCGGAACTATAGTGCCCCCGCCCGCTTTCGGCGCGCGACGCTGGCGGCATCACCGACATTCGCAAGGGATCGGACCCATGGGCGATAAGGTCGCCTTCATCGGCCTGGGCGAGATGGGCGCGCCCATGGCCGGCCACCTCGCCCGCGCCGGCTTCGATGTGGCCGTCACCAACCGAAGCCCCGAAAAGGCCAAGGCGTGGGTCGAGACGCACGGCGGCCGCGCGGCGCCAAGCGCGGCCGAAGCGGTCGCGGGCGCGGCGTTCGTCGCTTCATGCGTGGTCACCGACGACGACGTGCGCGCGGTGTGCGTCGGCGAAGGGGGCGCGTTCGCGGCCATGGACGAGGGATCGGTCTTCGTCGACCACTCCACCACCTCGGCCCGCCTCGCCCGCGAGTTGAGCGCCGACGCCGCCGATCGGGGCCTCGGCTTCCTCGATGCGCCGGTCACGGGCGCCGGCGAAGGTGCCCGCGCGGGCACGCTCGCGGTCATGGCGGGCGGCGCGGCGGCCGCGTTCGCCAAGGCCAAGCCCTTCATGGACTGCTACGCCGCCACGGTCGTCCACATGGGCCCGTCGGGGCACGGCCAGCTTACCAAGATGGTCAACCAGATCCTGATCTCGGCCAACATGGAGGCGCTCTCGGAAGGGATCTTCTTCGCCGACGAGACCGGGCTGGATGCGGCCAAGGCGCTCGATGCCATCGCCGCCGGCACCGCGAGCTCGTGGTGGTTGGAGAACCGCGCCGATCGCATGCGCGAGCGCGACTTCCGCACCGACGAAGGCGGCGTCGACGTGATGGTCAAGGACCTGGCCCTGGTCCTCGAGGAGGCGCGCGCCATGTCGGTCAGCCTGCCGGTGACCGCGCTCGTCGGCCAGTTCTGGACCGAGATGCAGGCCCGCGGCCAGGGCCGCTGGGAGGCCATGGCCCTGATCACGCTCCTGGGCAAGCTCGGCGGCAAGACCCGCTGAGGCCCGATCACGCTCACGCGGACTCGGTTGACCGTTCGACCTCGAGCCCGAAGAGCGGGCGCAGCCGCACCCCGATCCAGGTTCCGCCGAGCGCGCAGACGATCCAAAGCCAGCCGTGCAGGCTGGTGGACGCGACGCCGCTGAAGAAGGCGCCGATGTTGCACCCGTATGCGAGCCGCGCGCCGTAGCCCATCACGAGCCCACCGGCCAGGGCCGCGACCGCCGAGCGCCAGGGGATGCGCCAGACCGGCGCGAACCGCCCCGCGAGACCGGCGGCCGCCAGCGCGCCAAGCACGATGCCCATGTCCATCACCGAGGTCGTATCGTCCAAGATGCCGCGCGCGAGCGCGTTCTGCGCGAACCCGCCGGTCCAAAACGCGCTTGCCCCGGGGTCCCAGCCCAGCGCGGCCGCGGCCTTGGCGCCCCAAAGCGTGAACGCCCAGGTGATGGTCCACGGGTGGCCCGCGATCACCAGGGTCGCCCAGTTGAGAAGCGCGAGCGAGATCCCGCCCAGGAGAAGCGGCCAAGGGCCGGTCGCGAGCCGCCGCCAATCCCACGGGCCCTGCCAAAGCGGGCGTTGCGCGGCGCCGCGGGCCCAACGCCTGAGCGCCAGCCAGATGGCCGCAAGTGCTGCGAGCTGCATCGGAAGCGCCACTTCCCAGCCGAAACTCTCGGCAAGCGATATGCCGCCCAGGCTCGGGAGGCCGCCCCAGAAGCCGAAGTGGAGCGTGGCCCAAAAGCCGCCCAGGCAAAAGGCGGCCAATACAAGCACCATGCGCGGACTGCCGCCGCCCACCGTATACAGCGTGCCCGAGCCGCACCCGCCCGCGAGCTGCATGCCGAGGCCGAACATCGCGCTTCCGATCGCCACCTGGACGGCCACCGGGGCGACGGCGCCCACGACGCCGTGGCCGAGGGCCTGGCCCTGGGCGAGGACGGGCGCGAACAGCACCGTCGCGAGCGTCAGCATCACGAGCTGCGCGCCGACGCCGGAGACGTCGCGGACCGCGAAGGCCCGGCGATAGGCGGACGTGAAGCCGAAGGCGGCGTGGTAAAGGGTGACGCCGAGAAGCCCGCCGAAGACGAAAAGGACCCCACGCTGCCAGCCGTCGGCGGCGAGGAAAAGGGCGCCGACGAGAAGGACCGCGGCGCCGGCGCCGGCGACCGCGCGCTGCGGCGGCGGCCGGGCGGTTGCATCAGCGCCCGACACGGCACCGGGTGCTCATGTTCGCACCTCCCACGGCTTCGGCGGCGAGGCCGAAATCAGGACCGTCGTTTTATGTGACATCGCCCGCCGGCCCTGAACCCGAGCGATCCTTATGGGCGGCGCCGCGACGCCCCGCCGCCGCCGTCAAGTCCCGGGCGTGGCCGGGCGCGGCATCACGATCAGGCCGAACGGCTGGTCGCCGGCCGGAAGGGTCTTCACCACCTCCATGGTCGCGGTGTCGATAACCGCGACCTTATTTTCACTGTGGAGGGTGGCGTAGGCGAAGCGCCCGTCGGGACGGAAGGTCACGTTGGCAATGCCTTGGCCGACGCGGATGCGTTTGACCTCGTCGTAGCTTTTCGCGTCGATCACCGAGATGAATTCATCCCGGAAGTGGGTGACGTAAGCGTAGCGGCCGTCCGGCGTCCAGGCGTTCGTCACCGGAACCTTGCCGAGCTTGCGCGAATCGCGCGCAGCCAGGGTGCCCGCGTCGAGGACTTCGTTGGTCCCGCCCGCCGCCGTCTGCACCCATACCGTCTCGCTTTTCGGGTCGACCCGCAGCATGTGGGGCTTCGAGCCCTCGGGCAACGCGGTCCTGTTCACGATCTCCCAGCTCGAAAGATCGAAGGCGGCCACCGTGTGCTGGTCACGCTCGGGGAAGTATCCCAGGCCGCGATCGGCCGTGAGATCGATGTCACAGGGGAAGTCGCCGGTGGCGATCCGGTGTACGATCTCGAGGCGCTCGCGGTCGATCACCGCCACGACGTCGTCGCCGGCCGCGTTCACGAGCAGGTGGCGCCTGTCCGGCGTGAGCTGGACGCTGTGGGCCGGTCCCTTGCCCACTTCGAGGCGGCGAACGACGCGCATCTCGACGGGGTCAATGGCGATCACGTGGACCATGCCGTCCACCAGGTCGTAGGTCCAGATGTGGCGCCCGTCCCAGAAGTCCTGCTCGTTTGAAAGCCAGCGCACGCCGGCGCCAAGGGGACGAGTCTCCACGACCTCGTTGGTGGCCGTGTCGATCACCGTGACGTCCTGGGACTTGACGTTGAAGGCGTACGCCAAAACGGGCGCCTGCTCGGGCCCGACGCCGGCGCACCCCATGGCGGCGCTCAGGAACCCGGCGAGCGCCAAGAAAAACGGAATCTGTCGAACGTTCATCACCGTATCCTTCGCTTGTCTGGAAAAAACTTTCCCTATGGGGATCGAAATCGACGGTCATTCAACAAGCTAGTATCGGCCGCGTCCGCGGGCAAGACCGATCCGGCGCCGTTCCCCTCGCGCGTGCCGAAAAGCCCTTGGCGCTCGATCTTGGCCGTTTATAACGTGAGGACGCGAGGCGATGTCCGGCTTTCGCCGCCGGCGCGCCCGAAAACGGGAACGGCGACGATGACGCGACTGATCCTGGTCTTGCTATTGGCGCTGGCGCTTCCTGCGCGGGCCGAGAATCCGGCCCCGTACTCGGGAACGCGCCTGGTCGAGACCGGGCTCGGATTCGAAACCTACGTGGACAAGCTTCTTACGGCGGCCCGCGCCAAAGGAATGGGAATCGTGGCCCAGGCCTGCGCCGATTGCGGCGCGAATTCGATCGGGGTCACGATCCCCGGGAACCGGGTGATCATGGTGTTCCGGCCCGATTTCGCGGTCCGGATGCTGGGCGCGAGCGTGGCCGCCGGAATCGAGGCGCCGTTGCGGCTTTACGTGACCGAGCGGCCGGACGGATCGGCGATGCTGAGCTACCGGCTTCCGAGTCATACCTTCGCGCCCTACGACGTTCCCGCGCTCGACGCCATGGCACGGGAGCTGGACGATATGGTTGCCGCGATCGTCGCCGAAAGCCTGAAATAGCCGAGGCCGCGTTCGCCGCTCACCGCCGTTTCACCGAAAGGTGATTTGCGGGCGTTCGCGCCGGACACGATCCTTGACGGCAGCATGGGTAGTGCCGGCTGCGTCGGCGGCGGATGAGGCGGGGCGCGGACGCGATCACGCGAAGCCGCATGACGGCGCCCGGAACGGCGCAACAGACCAGATCGCGTGCGGCGATCCACCGGGCGCGTGAATCTGGTCTGCACTATTGAGATCGAGCGGATCACGTTTGATTGGAACCGCGCGCGGTTCCAATCAAACGTGATCCGCTCTTGAAAGATGCATCGGGCCGTTCGATCGGACCGGCGCAGACATCGAACGGCGGAGAGGGGGATGAACCAAGGGATCGGCGGGCGCGGGCTGTCGCGGGCGACGATCGCGCTGGGCGTCGTCGTCGTCCTCGTCCTGGCGCTGTCCGCATTCGGCTGGTGGGCGCTCTCGCGTTCCCCCGGGTCCCCGTTCTCGGGGTTCGAGCATTCGGCCGAATCGCTCGGCGTACTCATCCGGTCGTGGGGCGCGTGGGGCGTGGCCGGGTCCATCGGCCTCATGCTCCTTCACGGCTTTGTCACGTTGCCGAACAAAGAACGCGAAGAGCCTGCGGCCGCCATATTCTCAGGCGGCCGCGACCGCTGTCCGCCACGTGTCCATGGCCGCCGCACGGAAGGCGCGGTGCGTTCTAGCGGATGTCAAGTGGCGTTG
>JAKZXM010000136.1:0-3595 GCA_047514975.1 Rhodospirillales bacterium | reverse complement strand
GCACCCCGACGACGCCCTTCACGAACACCAAGAACGCTTACGCATGATCATCGACACGGCGGCCGACGGCATCGTCACCGCCGACGAGACCGGCAAGATTCTAGAATTCAACGCGGCGGCCGTGCGCCTGTTCGGCTATCCGGTCGCGGACGCGATCGGGCGCAACGTGCGCATCCTGATGGGCCCGTCCAACGCCGGGTGGCACGACACCTTCATCGCCAAATACCTCAGAACCGGAAAGGCCACCATCATCGGCGCCGGCCGCGAGCTCGAGGCCAGGCGCCGGGACGGCTCGACCTTTCCGATCCATTTGACGATCAGCCATCTGGCACTCGATGGCGGCCATCTGTTTACGGCGATCATCCGCGACATCACCGATCGAAGGCGGGCCGAAGACGCGCTCCGGCGAAGCGAGCAAATGCTGCGCGGACTGCTCGACAGCAGCCCGGCCCGGGTCGCCCTTCTCGATCCGGACGGCACCGTCTGTTACGTCAACGAGGCGTGGAGGAGGTTCGGCAGGGAAACCGGGGACCCCGACCCCGACCGCGACCTGGGCAGCAACTATTTCGACGTCTGCGAATACAACTTGGGCGACGGTGCGAAAATGATCGCGGCCGGCCTGAGGTCGCTCCTGAAAGGGGACAGGGATTCGCTCGATTCGACTTACGCGCGCCGGTTGCCGGGTCAGAATCGATGGTACCGGTTGGTGGCGCGGCCGGTTTCCGACGTGCCGGGCATCGGGGCGATGGTGATGCATATCGACATCACCGACATGATCCTGACCGAACGCGCCCTCGCCGCGGCCAAGGAAGAGGCCGAGGCCGCGAACCGCGCCAAGTCGGAATTCCTTTCGAGCATGAGCCACGAGCTGCGCACGCCCCTGAACGCCATCCTCGGCTTCGGCCAACTTCTCCAATTCAACCCCGAAGAGCCCCTCAGCGAGGCCCAGCACGAATACGTCGGCGACATCTTGAGCGGCGGCCAGCACCTTTTGGAACTGGTCAACGGCGTCCTCGACCTCGCAAAAGTCGAAACCGGCCGAATCCCCATATCGATCACGACTCTTCCGGTCGCGGGCGTATTCGTCGAATGCATGAACCTGACGCGGACCATCGCCGCCCGAAGAGGGATCGATCTGATCGACAGGACCCATGAAAGCGCCCTTCCCCCGATTCGCGCCGACCGGATGCGCTTCAAGCAGGTCCTGCTCAACCTCTTGTCCAACGCCGTCAAGTACAACCGCGAAAACGGCACGGTGACATTCGATTGCGCCGCGACCTCCGGCGGAATGTTGCGCGTCAAGGTCTCCGACCAAGGTCCCGGAATCCCCGAGGACCAGCACAACCGGCTGTTCGAACCCTTCGTGCGGCTCGATGCCGAGCACACGGACGCCGAGGGGACCGGCATCGGACTGACGATCACCCACCTTCTCGTCGCGATGATGGGCGGCGAAATGGGCTTCGACACCGTGGTCGGCGAGGGAAGCACGTTCTGGGTCGAGCTTCCGCTGGCGCCGGAAGGCGGCGGCGCGACCGTTCCGCGCGAACGGGCGGAAGGCCGCGCGCGCCGTAATCGGCCGCACGTCTACCCGGCCGCGCCGGGGTTGACGTCCACGAACCGCGTTATGTCCAAGACAAGCTGACCCCACCAAGGCCGATCGACGCATCGGGACCGCCGCTTGCATGCGCGGTGAGGAAACCAGAGCGGATCGCGTTTGATTGGAAACGCGACGCGGTTGCTATCGAACCCGCCAACCCGCTCGATCTCAATAGATAGACCAGATTCACGTGGTCGGCGGATCGAGCTTAAGCGAAACCGAGCGGCCACGATCTGGTCAAGTCGAGCCTGCGACGTGCGCAAATAAACCTGGCGCGTTCCGCCCGGCACGAAAATGCACTGAAGGCGTCGCGGCAACACGAAGAGCAGAAAACGTTTGCGCCGAGGCACGCGCGGACGAGGATACCCGTGAACCAGGCTTTCGCGGCGATGCGGCCCGCAATCCCAGGAGGAACCCCATGAGCGACCCGGAAACCTATGACGTCTTCGCCGTCCGCTACTGCCATCGCGAGGACCGGCCGAGATCCGAGACGTTCATCGCCAACGCCTGGACGGACCCGCTTCACGACGCACCCATGCCCATCTCCTATTACGTCTGGGCGATCGTCAACGAAAACCGCACCATCGTCGTCGACACCGGTTTCGACCGCGACGAGGCGGCGGCGCGGCGGCGCCGCTCGGGAGAGGCGTGGCGGCCGGAATTCGCTTGCCTTCCGGCGGAAGGCTTGGCGATGGCGGGCATCGATTCGCGCGCCGTCGAGGACGTGGTCGTCACGCACATGCATTTCGACCACATCGGCACGCTCGACGATTTTCCGCACGCCCGCTTTCACCTGCAGGAACTCGAGATGGCCTACGCCACCGGCCGCCACATGGCGCACGGCTACTTCGCGGGCGCCTATACGCTCGACACCGTGGTCGCCCTGGTGGGCCACGTTTTCGCCGGCCGCGTGGCGTTCCACGACGGCGACGCCGAAATCGCGCCCGGCATCACGGTGCACCGCATCGGCGGCCACACCATGGGCATCCAGTGCGTGCGCGTGCTGACCAGGCGCGGCTGGGTGGTGTTGGCCAGCGACGCGAGCCATTTCTACGACAACTTCCAGACCATGGCGCCCTATCCGATCGTTCATGACGTGGGCCACATGATGGAAGGCTTCCGTACGATCGAGCGCCTCGCCGCCTCGCCGCGCCACGTCATCCCGGGCCACGATCCGCTGGTGATGGCGCGCTACCCCGCGCCGTCGGCGGACCGCCAGGGCATCGTGGCGCGGCTCGACGTGGACCCGTCGGGCTAGGTTCGTGCCACATGGACTGCATCGCGGTTCCGATCAACCGCGATTTGCGGTCCGCTGTCCTCTCGATTTCAGGCCGGGTCCGCGTCCTTCATTTTAGCGGCCCTTGAAGCGGGGTTTGCGCTTCTCCACGAAGGCGGCGATGCCCTCGTCGTGGTCCTCGCTCTGCCACAAGAGGAGCTTCCGCTCGAGGCTCAAGCTCTCGTCGAGCGGCTTCTCGAAGCTCATGAGGATTTCGGCCTTGATCATCTGTGTCGCCAGGGGCGACATCTCGGCGATCCTCTCGGCGAGTCCGAGGGCCCGCTCGACCGTGCGCCCGGTCGGCACAACCTCCGCCGCGAGGCCCCACGCGCAGGCCGTGCGGGCATCGATGGGCTCGCCCGTGAGCTGCATCATCATGGCACGGGTCTTGCCGATCGCCCGCGGGCCGCGCTGCGTGCCACCTTCGCCGGCGAACGCGGCAATCTTGACCTCGGGCCAGCCAAATTGAGCATTCTCGCCGGCGATGACGATGTCGCATACCAAGACGAGGTCAAGGCCGCCACCGAGGACCCAGCCGTTGACCGCGGCGACGATCGGCTTGGGGAAGCGCTCGACGATCTTCCAGCTCTCGAGGCGATTCTTCTCGGCCCACATGGGCATGCCGCCCTCCGGCATCTCCTTGATGTCCGCTCCGGCCGAGAAGGCGCGCTCGTTACCCGTGAGCACGACGCAGCGCACCTTGTCATCGGCCTCCTTGAACG
>JAKZXM010000135.1:0-5074 GCA_047514975.1 Rhodospirillales bacterium | reverse complement strand
ACGTCGTGGACGTGCATGCCGAGGGCGAGCCCGGGCGGGTCGTCGTCGGCGGCGTGCTGCCGCCGCCGGGGGACAGCGTCTTCGAGATGATGTGCCACATGCGCGACCATGACGATTGGCTGCGCCGCTTCCTTCTCAATGAGCCGCGGGGTGCCGGCATCAGCTCGGCCAACCTCGTGGTGCCGTCCCGCGATCCCGACGCCGACGTCGGTTACGTCATCATGGAGACGGTCGAATACCCCGCCATGTCGGGCTCCAACACCATCTGCACGGCGACAGCGCTCTTGGAGACCGGCATGATCCCCATGACGGAGCCCGAGACGAAGTTCACCATGGAGGCGCCCGGCGGGCTCGTGCGTATCACCGCGAGTTGCCGGAACGGGCGCTGCGAGCGGATCAAGTTCGCGAACGTGCCCTGCTTCGTGTGGCACCTCGACCATCCACTCGAGGTCGAAGGGCTCGGCACGCTTACGGTCGATGTCGCCTACGGCGGCATGGTCTACGCCCTGGCCGACGCGAGCGCGCTCGGCTTCGCGATTAGGCCCGACGAGGCGCGCGAGATCGCCGATGCCGGCGGGCGCATCATCGAGGCGGCGGCCGAGCAGATCGAGGCCGTGCACCCCGAGAACCCCGAGATCAACACGGTTTCCGTGGTCGCGATCGCGACGCCGGTGGAAGAGGCCGAACCGGGGCGCAAGGTCAGCCGTAACGCCTGCGTCGCACCGCCCGCCCACATCGACCGCTGCCCCACCGGCACGGCGACGTCGGCCAGGATCGCCGTCCTGCACGCGCGCGACCAGCTCGCGCCCGGCGAGATATTCGAGAACCACTCGATCATCGACACCCGCTTCGAGGCCGAGATCACCGAGATCACGTCCGTCGCCGGCATCCCGGCCGTGGTCCCCTCGGTCGCCGGGCGCGGCTTCGTGATCGGCATCTACCAGTTCGGGCTCGATCCAGCGGATCCGTTCCCCGAAGGCTTCCACCTCGACGACGGATCGCGGGTCTAGATTGTGGCGGCCGCGCGCGCTTACGCCTTGAAGGGTCGTGTGGTCACGACGACGGCGTCGCCGTCGGCGTACACGCAATCCCCGGGGCGGAAGGTGACGCCGCCGAACGTGACCGCTTCGCCCACCGTGCCGATGCCGTTCTTGAGCGGCCGGCGCGGGTTGGTGCCGATCGCTTTGACGCCGAGGGCGGCGTCGGCGATCTCGTGGGCGTCGCGGACGCAGCCGTTGACGATCAGCCCGGCCCAGCCCTTTTCGGCGGCGAGCTGAGCGACGTTGCCGCCGACGAGCGCTCGGCGAATCGATCCGCCGCCGTCCACCACCAGAACCTTGCCCGCGCCGTCGCCGGCCAGCACTTCGCGCAGGTTCGCATTGTCCTCGAATGTGGCGACGGTGACGATGATCCCGGAAAAGACGGGATTCGCGCCGAAGTCCTTGAACGCGGTCTCGCAGACCGATGCGTCCTCGCCCATGGCGTCGCAGACGTCCGCCGTCGCCGGCCCGCCTTGTTGCCCTTCGCTCACGCCGTCCCCCCTGTTATCCGTTCCCGTCTCGCGTTCGGGCTATGGCCCGAGAGCGACTCCGCACAGACGGGATCGGAGCCGCGCGCAACCCATGGGTGGAACGGTCGAGCGCATGGTCGAACGCACCCTGGTCCGCACGTCCGAGCTCGCCCGCCCGGCTGTGAAATTCTTGCCATAAGCCCTTGATAAGAAAAAAAGAATGGCGCGCCCGGGAAGACTCGAACTCCCAACCTCCTGATCCGTAGTCAGACGCTCTATCCAATTGAGCTACGGGCGCATCGCTCGGCGGCATCCCGGCGGCATTGCGTCGCGAACTTGGCCCCCGCCGCACCGCCGCGAAGGGGCGCGAAACTACGCCCAAGGGCCGCTTTGGGTCAAGCGCGCCCGGACGCTCCCCGGGCACCCAAGGGCGCACCATGGGATCACCCGAAAACCGGTCGACGGAAGACCTTGACAATCCTGACTTGTCCGGTGCTAGGCCTTTGCGTAAACTCACGAAAATTCGAGTCGGGGGGATGTGTCTGGTTCGTGCCGTTTCCGGCCCACCCCGGCCCGCGCTTCACCTCGATTGATTGAGGATGGCGACGCAATGACCCTTTGGAAAATTTCGACGGCGCTCGCGTCGGCCGCGGTGTTCGCGGCCGGGTGCTCGTTCACCGAGGATGCCCTTTGGCCGTCGCTGACGGGCGAAGATCCATCCGGGGCGCCGGTTCAAGAGGCCGCCCCGGCCCCCGCGGCGTTGCCGGCCCCGGCGCGCGCGCCCGTCCAGCAGGCGCAACGACCCGTCCCGGCGGCGCCCGCCGCGCCGCTGCCCGCCGGCGGCGAGACGGGGACCTCGGTCGGCAAGAAGATCGGAGATCTGGGTGCCGAGCTCGATCGCCTGCGCGGCTCGATCTCGCAGCACAATTCCTTGCTTCAGGAGCTGCGCGCCACCGTCGTCCAGGATTCGCAGCGCTATCACGGCACGGTCGCGGCCATCAACGCGCGCCTCCAGGTCGGCACGACGCGCGGCAATCCCGTACTCGTGCAACAGTTCACCGCTGCCCAGAGCGAGCTCGACCGCGTCGCCACCAGCATCGGCGGGCTCAACCGGCTGTCGTCGGCGGTGGACGCGGATTCCACGCTGTCCGCGTTTCTCTCCGAATCCACCCACGCCGCGTTCATGCTCACCGGCGCCGTCGACGAGGATCATCGCCAGCTCGCCATCCTCGAGGACGAGGTGAACCGAACCGTGGTTCTGGTCGACCGGCTGATGAACGAGGTCGCCGACGACGTGCGCCGGCAAACCCAATACGTGGCCACCGAGCGCAGCAACCTGAACTTGCTCTCGACCGGCATCAAGGTCGGTGAGATCTATGGTGCGAGCCTAGTCAACCGGGCCATGACGGCGGCCGGCGCGTCGGCGCCGACCGGTCCGTTGGTGGCCTCGGCCGATCTCACCGGACGCAGGCCGCTCGTTCTCATTCGCTTCGACCAGCCCGACGTTCCCTACCAACAGGCGCTCTACAACGCCGTCAGCCGGGCGCTCGAGCGGCGTCCCAACGCGTCCTTCGACCTCCTCGCCGTGGCGCCCTCGGCCGGGACCCGGGGCCAGGTGGCGTCGAGCACCACCAAGGCGCGGCAGGAAGCCGAGGCTGTCTTGCGGGCGCTCGTCGAGATGGGACTGCCGCCGAGCCGCGTCGCCATGTCGGCGAGCATCAGCGCGGCGGCGACCACCAACGAGGTTCACCTCTATATCCGCTGAACGGGCGCCGAACGGGCGCTGAACGGGCAGCGATCGAGGTGCGCTGTGCCCCGGTCGTCGGCCGCGCGCGCCGCCCGGCGCCCGCGCCCCGGTCATCGGCCGCGCGTGCCGAGAAGTCCCCGAACCCTTGAGAACGCCGGTCTTTTCGCCACCCGCTGGCCTGTTGCTCGTCGTCACCCTCAGCGTTCTGTGGGGCGTCAACTGGCCGGTCATGAAGGTGGCGCTGAACGAGATCCCGCCGTGGACGTTCCGGGCGCTCGCGGGACCGGCGAGCGGGCTCGTCCTCCTTCTCGCCGCCCGGATGCGGGGAATTTCGGCCGCCGTCCCGAGGCGGCTGTGGCCGGCGTTCGGCCTGGTCACACTTTGCAACGTCACGCTCTGGCACTTGAGCTATTCCTTCGGCCTCATGCATCTCACCTCGGGCCGGGCGATCTTGATCGGCTATACGATGCCCCTGTGGGCGTCGCTGTTGGCGGTGTTCATTCTCGGCGAGCGGATCACGGCCCGCCGGGCCCTCGCCTTGGCGCTCGGCATGGGCGGAATCGCCGTCCTTCTGGGTGCGGACGTGGGCGGTGCCGCGACCGCGCCCGTGGGCGTCGCGTTCATGGTGTTCGGCGCGATCACGTGGGCGACGGGCACGGTGTTCCTGAAGCGCATCGGATGGGGCGTTCCGGTTCTCGCGCTGACCGGATGGCAGCTCTTCCTGGGCTCGCTCCCATACGTTCCGGGCGCGCTTCTCCTCGAGGACGCGAGTTTGGGCGCGATCTCGCCGGCGGCCGTGCTGGCGGTGCTCTACAACGTTTTCGTCGCCATCAGCTTCGGCACCTACCTGTGGTTCAGGATCGTCCAGCTCCTTCCGGCCAACGTCTCGGCGATCTGCACGCTGATGAGCCCGGTGGTGGGCGTCTTCGCCGGCAACCTCGCGCTTGGCGAGCGGCTCGGCGGAAGCGAGCTGGCGGCGCTCGCGCTCGTGTGCGCGGCCCTCGCGCTGGCGCTGTTCGGACGCGATCCGCTCGACCTCGATAGTGTAGACCAGATTCACGCGGTTGGTGGATCGCCACAGGCGAAACCGAGCGACCGCGATCTGGTCTAGTGAGCGCGGCTTCATCGCGACCGGCTGTCCCGGAGAAACCTAGATCGTTGTCCACTCGCGTGGAATCGCACCGCCCGCACCCCCGCCCGGCCGCCGCAATCGTACCATTCCGTGGGCGGCCGGGCGGGGGTGCGGGCTGGAGCCGACTCAACGGATAAAGCGCTGGTGTATTGCCGCGGGCGGCCTGGCGGCGCACAATCGCGGATCGACAGCCAATGAGAGAAACCTGCGTGAAACCCCGTATCCGCACGCCCTTGCTTCGGGCGGCCGTACCGGCGCTTGTCGCCGCCATCTTGGGCGCGTGCTCGGCGGCGGCCGACGTCCGGCCCTATCTTCACCTGATCGCCATGCCGCCCGGGTTCGCGATCTCGGTCTTCGCCGAGGTTCCCGGCGCCCGGTCGCTGGCCGTGGCCGACGACTTGAACGCGGTCTTCGTCGGAACCCGGGGCGATTCCGTTTACGCCATCGTCGATGCCGACCGCGACGGGACGGCGGACCGGACCGTGAAGGTGCTCTCGGGCCTCAACGTCGCCAACGGCATCGCCTATGGCGACGGCGCCCTTTTCGTGGCCGAACAGCACCGCGTCGTCCGCTTCCAGGCGCGCGATCTGGAATCCCTGGCCGGCGCCCGGCCCACGGTCATCTACGACCGCCTTCCCGACAAGCGCTGGCATGGCTGGCGCTACGCCGCGCTCGGCCCCGACGG
>JAKZXM010000134.1:0-4342 GCA_047514975.1 Rhodospirillales bacterium | reverse complement strand
CCCGTCCACAATTCCGTGAGGAACGGATAGAGCCCGCTGAAATTCAGCCGCCCACGCAGTAGACCGAATACTTCTGCGGCGTCCGGTCGATGATGAAGGCGACGATCGCCGGCATCATGGCGAACAGCAACAAGATGACGGTGGGGAGCGAGACGATCACCACCAAGACGAACGTGATGGCGAGCAGGAACGGCGTCCAGGACGCCTTTTTGTGGCCGCCGGGCGCCGTCGGGTTCGGGTTCTGTTCGGCCATGGCCGCGCGGATTCCCTAGTAGGTTTCCACGAGAACGAGGATCGTGATGACGATGAGGGTGATAAGCACCGACGACATGGCGGAAATCTGCTGGCCGATGGTCTCGGCGGTCTCGGCGCGCGCCGAATCACTGCTTTCGTTCCGCTCGATTTCCACGTCGGTCGCCTCGTACTGGACAACCGCATTGGCGAACCCGTCTTCGTCCGCGCGCCGCTTTTCGCGGTTGTCGATGAGGTCGTAAATGTCGGGCAGGCTTCCCTGGCGGATCAGGCGCGGGATCTCGCGTTCCAGCTCGCGCCGAGTCGTCCGGCTGTGATAGCCGCTGATGGCCGGACCCAATTGCCCGCCCACCCAGCTCGTCAAGTTGATCATGGGCCCCGTGTTAAGCCGCCACTGCAAGAGCGAGAGGATGCTGAGCAAGCCAACGCTCGATGTCTTGGGATCGGGATCGGCGAGGGCGGCCAAGTAGGCGGAGGTGTCCGATTCCGTCCACGCGGCGATGAACGCGGCGACGTGCCGGTCGACGGGGTTCGTCGTGCCGTCGACCCGATTGGCGGCGTCGTCGAGCGCCGGCAACAGATCCTCGATCTTGGCGACGTAGTCTTCGATGACGAGCTCGCTCTGGCACGGAAGGCCGGGATTGAGTTCGTACAGGCAACGTTCGATCCCGTAGCCGATTTCCGGTCTCTGCAGGTTCACGCGCTGGCGCGCGAAGCTCCGCTCAACGACGCCCGAGCCCGGGTGCAGGCTTCTCTGGGCGTCGAACCACATGGCGGGAATGTCGCGCAGCACCGCCTCGACCGGGACCTGGGCTTCGCCGCGACGCAGGATCTCGAGGGCGAGCGCCGGGCCGAAGCCGTCCGGCATGAACGCGAACCCGCGGTAGCGAACGGGCCCCAGGGGATCCAGCAGCGAGCACACCTTGGCAACCAGGAGTTCGTCATCGCAAGGCGCACCGGGGTCGGGACCTTGGATCTCCTTGACCGCCTCGGAGACCGTGTCGGCAAGCTTGCCATCGCCCAAGCTGCGGCGCAGCCAGTGATCCAAGCGGCCATCCTTGATCACCGGTACCGCCTCGGCGGTGTTTTGGCCAAAGGCGTGGGCGAGCGACCGGGGGGTCACGTGCTCGCTGCCGCCGAAGGTCAGCTCCTCCTCCGATTTCGCGATCGGTTTGCGCTGGACGGTCGACATGCGGGTGCCGGTGATCCAGTTGTCGAGACGCTCAAGATCCCAGCGGTCCGAGGCATCGTCGCTGGTGAGCGCGCGCAAGGGTTCGATCAAGGAGGTGGGAATGCGCTCGCGGCGGGAAAGCGCTGTGAAGGTGCCCTGTTCGGCCTTCACGGCCAGAATCGCATCCTCGCTCAAGCGCTCGAGCGGATTGCGGCCGAGGGTCAGAAACACCAAGCTCACCCCCAGGGCGTACACGTCCTCCGGCGTTCCGCCTTCGCCGCGACCGCCCTGGGAAGCCATGCCGCGCTCGATGGTCTCGAAGACCAGCGGCTGATCGAAACCCGGCGGGCAGGTGACGCCGTCGCCGAGCACCAGATCCTGGCGGGCCTCGTCCATGAAGAAGAGATTGTTGGGTCGGATCGAGCGATGCGCCAGGTTGCGCGATTCGAGCCTGCGCAGCGCGGCCGCGATCGGTTCGGCGATGAGGTTCTTGAGCTCGAGTTCGGTAAAATTGGCGCCGTCGGCCGCGAAGTTCGCGGCGAGGCGGCCGCCCGCGGGACGCTCGTAGATGACGGCCATGCAGCGTTCGCCGAGCGCCGGCCAGTCCACGGGACCCCATTCGACGATGGGAACGATCCCCTTGACGTGGCCACCCTTCGATTGCGCCATCACATCGGTGCGCGGCGGCAGGCCGGGGTTGCAGATCGATGCCAGCAGATGGCGGCCGGTGTCGCGCCGGTCCTCGACGCGGAAGGCCGGCGCGGACGGCATGTTGAAATCCGGAACCGGGCGGTTCGGCTCGATCTGATAGCGCTCGTCGAGCAGTACCGGATCGCCGGACGCGAACGCCGTGTCGGTCGCCGCGGCCGGCGCGCCGCCCGGCGCTTCTGGTGCGGAAACGCCGTTCGCTTCTGATTCAGTCGTTTCTGCCACGCCGTTCGCTCTCCCCGCTTGCGTCTCGCGGTCTGGCGCCTACACACTCTGATTTAGGCTTGGAGGGCTCGCTTTCAAGTCTCTCCCGCCAGCGTCGCACGGGACCCGGTCCGCCAGGGAAATTACAAGGGAAACTAATTGTCAAATCCTTGCCAAATAATTAAGGCGACGGGTAAGGCGACGGGGGCCGGAACGGCCCTTTGGCCGCGCGCCGACGACCGCGTCGTCAGTCGGCGAAGGGATCGTGGACGAGGATCGTGTCCTCGCGCTCGGGGCTGGTGGAGAGCAGCGCCACGGGCGCCTCGATCAGTTCCTCAATTCGGCGGATGTATTTGATCGCGGTCGCAGGCAACTCGGCCCAGGACCGCGCGCCGCGGGTGCTTTCCGACCAGCCCTCGAGCGTCTCGTAGACCGGCTCGACGGCAGCCTGCCGGTCCGAGGACGCAGGCAAGTGGTCGAGGGCCTCGTTTCCGATTCTGTAACCCGTGCTAACCTTGAGTTCGGCAAAGCCGTCGAGGACATCGAGCTTGGTGAGCGCGATCCCGCGGGCACCGTTCACCTTTACGGATTGACGCACAAGCACCGAATCGAACCAGCCGCAGCGGCGGGCGCGCCCGGTCACGGTCCCGAATTCGCGTCCCCGCTCGCCCATGCGCGCCCCGGTCTCGCCGACGAGCTCGGTGGGGAAGGGGCCGCCGCCGACCCGCGTCGTGTAGGCCTTGACGATGCCGAGCACGAAGTCGACCGCGCCCGGCCCCTGACCCGAACCGGTTGCGGCCTGGCCGGCGACGGTATTCGACGACGTGACATAGGGATAGGTTCCGTGGTCGATGTCCAACATGGTTCCCTGGGCGCCTTCGTAAAGGATTCTTTTGCCCGCCCGGCGGGCTTCGTCGAGGCGTTTCCAGACCACGTCCGCGAACGGCAGCACCCGGGGCGCGACCTCCACCAGCCCGTTCACGATGTCGTCGGCGTCCAGTTCTTCGCGGCCCATCCCACGCAAGAGGGCGTTGTGGTGGAGCAGCATGATCCCCACCTTGCGCGCGATCTGGTCGGGTTCGCGCAAATCTCCGAGGCGAATGGCCCGGCGCGCGACTTTGTCCTCGTAGGCGGGTCCGATACCGCGCCGTGTCGTTCCGAGGCTCGCGCCCCCAAGCGCGCTCTCGCGCGCCTGGTCGAGGTTGCGATGCAGGGGCAGGATCAAGACCACGTTCTCGGCGATCCGCAAGTTCTCGGGGGACACGACGACGCCCTGGCCGCGCACGGTCTCGATCTCGTGCAAGAGCGCCCAGGGATCGAGCACGACCCCGTTGCCGATGATGGAGAGCTTGCCGTCCCGCACCACGCCCGAGGGAAGCAGGCTCAGCTTGTAGGTGACGCCGTCGATGACGAGGGTGTGGCCGGCGTTATGGCCGCCCTGAAAGCGGACCACCACGTCGGCCCGTTTCGAGAGCCAATCGACGATCTTGCCCTTTCCCTCGTCGCCCCACTGGGAGCCAACGACCGCGACGTTCGCCATGGTGTTTCAGTCCTCTTTCGCGTTCGCCAGGTCGCGGAGCTCGCCGCCGCTCCAGACATGGCCGCAGCCGAGGCGGCGCGCCTCGTCGTCGGTCTCGGCGGCGGCGTCCAGCGCCCGCACCGTGATCCAGCCGTCGGCGCGGAGTTTCCGCGCGTCTTGCGGCGTCGTTCCCGGCGCGAGCAACACCTTGGCCGGGCCTCGCGGGCGCGCAACCAGGCGCAGCACGGTGTCCATGAACAGCGTCAAGCCCGTCGCCGGTTCGTTGTCGCCGTCGCGATCGCCGGCGAGGTAGCGGCCGCCTCGGCCGAGCTCGCCACGGCCACCCTTGGCGCCGGAAGCGAAGAACGCGGATGTGACGCCCGTATGGTATTCGAACCCGCGCGCCTCGACCGGATCGACGGTCAGCAAGAGCTGCGGCGCCTCTTCCCATGCATCGGCGACCACGGCGGTCAAGGAATCGCGCTCGG
>JAKZXM010000133.1:0-2739 GCA_047514975.1 Rhodospirillales bacterium | reverse complement strand
ATACGGATCCGGCCCAGGCGGACGGGCGCGCCGAGGACGATGCCGTTCGCGGTGCGGTAGCGCTTCGTGAACGAAAGCGAATCGGGCGCGAACCCTAGACGCTTGGCGTCGGCGGGGCTGAGCACCACGTCGCTCGCCCCGGTATCGACGAGGAAACGCACGCGGGTGCCGTCCACCTCGGCCTCGACCACGAAATGACCGCCCGCGCGTGCGCGGAAGCTGACCGCGCCGTCGGCGACCACGCCGAAACCGGGGACGAGCTCGCTCAACAGCCGGTCTGCGATCGATTCGAGATCGAAGCGATAGGCGTAGCCCGCGAACACGAGGGCGCCGAGCGCGAGCCAGATCAGCGCCGAGGCGAACGCGCGCTTGGGCCGGAATCGCGGATGCACGATCACGGCACCGCCGACGAACGCGAGCAGCAGGACGCCGTAAACCAGGCTCGCGCGTTCCTCGCGCCCGCCCAGCGCCTCTGGAAACCGCCGCCAGAGCGCGGCCAGCAAAAGGGCGAACGCGAGTCCGCCTGCCAGAAGCCAGGGCCAGCGCGGTCGCATCGAAGCCACGGGACACCGCATGTGCGAGCGATCGGGTCGCGGCCGAGGCTAACAGAGTTGCCCGCGGCGGACCATCGCTGGGGCATCGGATTTGACGCCAGCCGATTCATTCCTAGTCTCCGGCGTTGGGACAACCGGGTGGACAAGGATGAAGGCCGTACTCTTCGGCGTGGCCCTGGGCGTGGTGAGCGCCGGTGCCGTGATCGCGACCCTCGTCGCGACCAGTTACCTCGGCGCCGCGGCCCTGTTCGTGGTGGGCTTCCTCGGGATCGCCGTGGCCGGCGCCTTCTTCATGCGCGCGCGGCTCGGCAAGTCGGCGCTACGCTCACGCACGCGCGCGCGCGCCGTCAAGGCGTCTCCGGGTCCGTCACCTACGCCGCTGGATGCGCGGACGAGAGCGGCGCTTGCCGTGATCGCCCGGCGGTTCACGGATTCGGAGCTGACCGAAATCGCCGACGCGACCCGCGCGGCCATTGCGGGTGCGACAAGGAAGATCGAGATGGGCCGATTCGCGGACGAACGAGAGGCCGCGGAAAGCCTTGGCTTCCTTTCGCCAGCGGAAATCGAGAGGACCGGGGATTTGAGGGCGCTCGCGGCGTCGCTCGCGGGCCTCGCGCTACTTGCCCGCCAACGACGATCGAGCGCAGGCGCGGGCGTGGCCCAAGCGTTGATCGAGGACTTCATCGCCGGCAAGGATATCGCCGACACGTAAGCGCGGTTCGCCAGGGCGGATCGCGCTTGATTGGAACCGCGACGGCACGAGTCTCTGTCTTGCCCCGCATCGCGTGCCTGTGGGAGGTGCGCATTGACGCCCGCGGCCGGCCGCGATCGCCCGCCCGACGACGATGGCTTTGCCAGATGCGTTCGGAAGCGGCATAAATCCTGACGCAACGGGCCGAACCGGGACCCGCACCGTCGTCGGCCGAAACAACGGATACCGGGAGGACGTCATGCGATTGGTCACATTCAAGAGCGCCGGGCACGAGCGCGTCGGCGCGATTCTCGCCCCGACGACGCGAAGGAAAGAACGCTTCGTAGATCTGAACGCCGCGGCCAAGGCCATGCGCAGACGGACCGGAACGGCCAGCCGCATCGAGGCCATCGACGACATGCTGGGCTTGCTCGAGGCCGGCTCGGGCGGCATGGCCGCCGCCCGGCGCGCGCTGCGCTTCGTCGAGCGCGCGATCGCGGGTGGCGGCGGAACGGTCCCCCAGGCCTTGCGAGGCGCCGTGTTCGATCGCGCCCGGGTCCGCCTCGGCGCGCCGATTCCCCGTCCGCCCAAGTTCGTGTGCGTCGGGCTCAACTACCGCGACCACGCGATCGAAGCGGGCCTCGACATTCCCGACGTGCCGGTCCTGTTCTCGAAGTTTTCGGGCGCGGTCATCGGCCCGGCCGATCCCATCGTCATGCCCCGGGTCAGCAAGAAGGTGGATTACGAGGGCGAGTTCACCATCGTCATCGGCCGGCGCGGCCGCCACGTGCCCAAGTCGAAGGCGCTCGACTACGTCGCCGGCTACACCATCGTCAACGACGTGAGCGCGCGCGACTATCAGCGGCGCACGAGTCAATGGCTGGTGGGAAAGTCCTTCGATACCTTCGGCGTGATGGGACCCGCGATCGTGACCGCGGACGAGATCCCGAACCCCCGCGGCCTCGGCATCCGCACTTGGGTGAACGGCGAGTTGCGCCAGAGCTCGGACACCAGCCAGCTCATCTTCTCGGTCCAGGACCTGATCTGGGACATCTCGCGGATCTGGACGCTGGAGCCGGGCGACGTGATCGCCACCGGGACGCCGAGCGGCGTCGGCGCCTATTTCACGCCGCCCCGGTTCCTGAAGCCCGGGGATAAGGTGCGAATCGAGGTGGAAAAGGTCGGCGTATTGCAAAACACGACGGTCGCCGAGAAAAGGACCGTCCGGCGCGCGGCCAGGGCGAAGCCAGGGCGGAAATCGCGGTGAAATACGCGCTCGGCGATGCGCGCGTCGCGGCCGCAGGCGAGGAGTGCTGGATCGCGCCCACGGCCGTGCTGATCGGCCACGTGGTCTTGAAGCGGAACGCGAGCGTTTGGTGGAACGCCGTGATCCGGGGCGACAACGAGGCGATCACGGTGGGCGAAAACTCGAACATCCAGGACGGCTCGGTCCTGCACACCGACCCCGGCTTTCCGCTGACCATCGGCCGTGAC
>JAKZXM010000132.1:0-8161 GCA_047514975.1 Rhodospirillales bacterium | reverse complement strand
CCTCGGCGTCCTTGACCATGATGCGGAATATCTCGAGGGCCAGTTGCCGCTCCGATGGACCCAGCCGTTCGCTGCTGAAGTCGCGGGCGATCTTCGCGGCCGTCGCGGCCCGCGTCTTGCCGGAAGGATGGCTGAGAAGCCGGGTCACGTCCTGTTGCGAAAGTCCCGTTCGCGTTATCAACCCGCCTCCTCGCAGGCAAAGGGCCGGCCCGATGGGCGCGGGGCGCGGCGTCCGCTCCGGCCGGCGACGGTCATGGAATCCGGCGCGCCGGGCGATCCACACGTCTTAGATTGTGAACCGCACCGGCGAATGCAATTCGGCTCGGCACAGGGCGGCGTCGTTCCATTGCGACGCGTTCACCCCTTGATCGCGGCCGGCGATTCCCTTACCTGTAGGCTCGTTTCCACTGCCCGGCCGGGCGAAATCAATATGAAGGCGCGGTGAAAATAGCCCCATGACCATCCGGAAAACCACGACGCTGGCGCTCGCGGCCGTACTCGCGATCGCCGTCGGACCCGCTTTCGCCGAAGGCGACGCCGCGAACGGCGCCAAGCTTTTCAAGAGAAAGTGCTTCACGTGCCACACCATCGAGCAAGGCGGAAAGAAAAGGGTCGGCCCGAACCTGTGGGCGGTGTTCGGGAACAAGCCGGGAACCGCCGAGGGCTTCAAGTATTCGCCGAGCTACCCCGCGGCCGCCGAGAAAGGCCTGGTGTGGGACGAAAAGGCGATCGACGCGTACCTGATCGACCCGCGGAAGTTCATTCGCGAGGCGTCCGGCGATCCCAAGGGCAAGAGCAGGATGACTCAAAAGATCAAGAAGGAAGCCGAACGCGTCGACATCATCGCCTATGTGAAGACACAGATGTAGGCGATCGTCGCCCGGGGTTGCGGGCCTCTGCGGGACTACTCGGTTGACCGTGAAGAAAAGTCCTTCGCAAACGCTGAAGTCGTACTTTTCTTCAATGTTTACAATGAAGAAGGCGGGCTTGGGGCGGCCCGGCGCCCGCCTTCCGCTTGTTCTATTTTGCAAGGATTTGCAGCCGAAGGGCGTAAATCCTTGCAAAAGATTTCCGCCACGCACGATCGCGTGGCCGGAAGAAGAATCTCAAATCGGCCCGTCGAGCCGCCTCAAGGGCCGATTTGGCCGCATTCACACCGGAAAAAAGTACACCGAGCCAACGGCGAGGGACTTTTTCACGACCGACTACTCGCGGACGACCAGCACCGAACAGCTGGCGTGGCGGACGACCCGCGCCGCGTTGGGCCCCAGCAGATAGTCCATCAACTCGGGCCGGCGCGCAGCCATCACGATCAGCTCGGCCTTAGTCATTTGGGCCGCCTTCAGGATCTCCTCGTAAATATTGCCGTAGGCGACCACGTGGTGGACGTTCACCGAATCGGGCACGTGGTCGCGCGAGAGTGCGTGAAGGTCCTTGGTGGCGGCCGCGATCGCCTGAGTCTCGTAGCCTTCGGGAAAGTACTGGCCGACCACGGTCATGCCGAAGTCGGGCACCACCGTCATCAGGTGCAAGTTCGCCCCGAACGCCCGGCAACACGCGAGCGCGCTCGGCAGCGCCTTGCGCCACGAACTTTCCTCGTTGAGGTCCACCGGAAGCAGGATCTCGCCGACCATGGCCTTTGCGATCACCTAGAGCTAGCGGCAGGCGACGCGTCGTCGCCCCGGCGCCAGCGCAAATACTGCATCGCGATCACGAGGCCGAGCAGCGCGAGCCCGAAGGGATAGATGAGCGCCTTCGGCGGTTGGCCGAGCTGCTCAAGGTCCACCTCGGCGACGTAATCGCCTAAGTCCAGCCCCACCCGCTCGGCCGGGCCGCCGACCGCGAGATCGGCGACCGCGTAGCGGCCGTCGTCCTCTTGGCCGAGGACGACCCCGTACGGCCCCTTCGGCGCGGACGCGCCCGCCTCGGGCGTCGGGATCAAGAACAGCTTGAACCGGTCGCCGTAGGGCGTTTCGCGCACCGCGTGCAGGCGCAGCACGCGCCCCGGCTCCGCCGCCACCTCGCCGGCGAGGAAACGATCGAAGGGTATCTCGGCGAACGGCGGATAGATCATGTCCATGAAAAAGCCCGGCCGAAACAGCGCGACGATGACCACGATCAGGACCAGGGCCTCGTGCAGTTTGAGCTTCACCAGCATCCAGCCCTGGGTGACGGAGCTGAAGCAGAGGATGGCGATGAGCGAGACCACGAACACCATCAGCCCGTGCCAGACGCTTTCAACCCCGATCAGCAGAAGCTCGGTGTTGAATATGAACACGAACGGAAGGATCGCGGTGCGGATGTCGTAGAGGAAGGACTGCACGCCGGTTTTCATCGGATCGGCACGCGAGATCGCGGACGCGGCGAAGGCGGCGAGACAGACGGGCGGCGTCGAATCCGCCATCAGCCCGAAGTAGAAGACGAACAGATGCACCGCGATCAGCGGCAATACCAGGCCCGACGCATTGCCGAGCTCGACCAGCACGCCGGCCAGCAGCGAGGCGACGACGATGTAGTTCGCCGTGGTCGGAAGCCCCATGCCGAGGACCAGGCATAGGACCGCGGTCAGGATCAATAGGACATAGACGTTGCCGCCCGAGATCGCCTCGACGACGCCGACCAGCGCGTTGTGGAGGCCGGTGGACGAAACCGGTCCGACGATGATGCCGGCCGCCGCGACCGCGACGGCGATGCTGACCATGTTGCGCGCGCCGGCGATCATGCCGACGTACACCTCGCCGAGCCCCTCGACGACGGCCGTTCCGGCCCCCTGGCCCCCGCCGGCGAGCATCGCCGCACCGGCGTGCTGGACGACGATGATCACCATCATCAGGATGATGGAATAGAAGACCGCCGTGCCCGCGGTCCAACGCTCGACCATCAACAGCCAGATCAACACCACGATCGGAATCAGGAAATGAATTCCGGCGAAGAAGGTCTGGCGGAACGATGGAATCTCCGCGCGCGGAAGACCGCTCAAGCCCAGCTTCATCGCCTCGAGGTGCGAGATGTAGAAAAGCGCCATGTAGCTGATGACGGCGGGAATCAAGGCGGCGACGATGACGTCGAAGTACGAGATGCCGATGAATTCGGCGATGATGAAGGCCGCCGCCCCCATGATCGGCGGCATGATCTGGCCGTTGGTCGAGGCCGCCACCTCGATGGCGCCGGCCTTGACCGCCGGCATGCCCATGCGGCGCATCACCGGAATGGTGAAGGTCCCGGTGGTGACCACGTTGGCGATCGACGAGCCCGAGATGGCGCCGGTCATCCCCGACGCCAGGATCGCCGCCTTGGCCGGCCCGCCGCGGAAGCGCCCGACCATGGCGAACGAGAGATCCAGGAAGTACTTGCCGGCGCCGGCCTTCTCCATGAGCGCGCCGAACAGCACGAACAGGAAGACGAAGCTGACCGAGACGTCGATCGGGATGCCGAAGATCGACTCGCCGCCCAGCCACTGATAGCCGATCAGGCGATTGAGCGAGACCCCCTTGTGCGAGATGATCTCGGGCATCGACTGGCCGAAGATCGAATAGATCAGGAACACGCCGGCGACGATGACGAGCGGGATGCCGATGGCGCGCCGGGTCGCCTCCAAAAGCAGGCCGATGCCGACGGCGCCAAGCACGGCCTCGGTCGGAAACGCGACATCGACGCCGAACAGCGACAGCTCGTTGACCAGAAGGACGCCCTGGCGCGCCACCAGTCCTTCGTAACCCAGGAACAGATAAAGCGCGGCGCCCGCGCCGAGCACCGCGAGCAGAAGATCGTGGGGCGGAATGCGCCCGTCGTTGGCCTTGCGCCCGCCGGGGAAGATCAGGAAACACAAGAGCAGCCCGAACGCCAGATGGATGCCGCGGGCGGGCACGTCGACGATGATGCCGAAGCCGAAGATGAACGGCAGCGGCGAGGCGATCCAGAGCTGGAACACCGACCACAGCGCGGCGATCGCGCCGATGACGACGGCGACCCGCGGTCCGTGCCGGCGGCCGCTGTCCTCAAGCGCCTCGAGGGTTCGCCCAAGGTCTTCGGGCGCGCCGTCCGGCACCTCGCCGCTGGTCTCCGCGGTCACCGCTTCCCCTCGCCCCCGTCACGGCCGCGCCGAACAAGAAACGGCCGGCGGTCCCGTATCCAGGGGCGCCGGCCGCAGCCTTTCGGCGTGATGCCGAACTTACATCCTACATCCAGCCCTTTTCCTTGTAGTACTTCACGGCGCCGGGATGGAGCGGCGCCGAAAGCGCGTTCCTGATCATATCCTTGGGATCGAGGTTGGCGAAGGCCGGGTGCAGGGACTTGAAGTCGTCGAGATTCTCGAACACGGCCCGCGTAACCTCGTAAACCGTGTTTTCGGCCACATCCGCGCTGGTGACGAACGTGGCCATCACGCCGAAGGTGGTCACATCGCTGTCAGTGGTCTTGTAAGTCCCCTTCGGGATGGTGGCGAAGGCGTAGTAAGGGCGCTGTTCCACCAGCGTCTTCTCCACGTCGCCCGTCAGGTTGATGATTTTCGCGCCGCAGCCGTCTGTCGCCATCGAGACGCCGGCGTTCGGCACCCCGACCGTATAGCCGTAAGCGTCGATCTTGCCGTCGCAAAGCGCCTTCGACTGTTCGGTCGAGGTCAGCTCCGTCGCGACCGCGAAATCGCTGGTCTTGGTGCCGTAACCCTCCATCAGCACCTCGGTGGTGCCACGCTGGCCGGAACCGGAATTGCCGATGTTGAAGCGCTTGCCCTTGAGGTCGCTCCACGACTCGATGCCGGAATCGGCGGCGACGATGATGTGATAGGGCTCGGGATGCACCGAGAAGACCGACCGCAGCTTGTCGAACTTCTTGACCTTGTCCAGCGCGGTGCCGTGGAAGGCGTGGTACTGCCAGTCCGACTGGGCGACGCCGAAGTCGAGCTCGCCCTCGGCGATCTGACCGATGTTGTAGGTGGAGCCGCCCGTGGACGGCGCCGAGCATCGGATGCCGTGCTTGCGCCCCGTTTTGCGCCCCTCGGCGGCCTCCTTGTGGATCATGCGGCAGACGGCGTTGCCGACCACGAAATAGACCCCGGTCGGACCGCCCGTGCCGATGGCGATGAAGCGGCTCTGCTTGGTGGTCCCGAAGAAGAGAAAAGCAGCGATGACGACCGCGACCACAGCCACCGCCAATATGGAATAGGTCAACTTTTTCGTCACGTTCACCTCCCGGTTCAAATCAATCGACCGACGCGGCGGTTGAGCCGCCGGCCGGTCCAGGAATTTCCCTCGTACCCGCGGCCGAAGGATATCGCGGACCGAGCGCGCCGAGCAACAAATGATTCGGGCACCACGGGTACCGTCTCAATTGAATTGCGAATGGGGCCCGTGCGCCGACGCGATTGCGGCGCCCGCGGTCACCTCACGAACCCTCGTTGCGTATTTTTGCAATCGGCGTCTTGGTGCCAGCAGGCCTTGAGCTGCTCGAGCTGGGCCTCGCTTTCCTCCATGGACTTGGGCTCGAAGCGCGTCGCGGCGTTTGCGCGCGCCGCCCGGCGCGATTAGGATCGCGCCTCGGGCGGCGCGACTGGGAAGACCATTTCCGGATGACGATCGACATCAAGGACCATATTCGATCGATCCCCGACTTCCCCAAGCCGGGCATCCTTTTTTACGACATCTCCACCCTTCTCGCGCACCCGGATGCGTGGCAAGTGTGCATGGGCCGGCTTGCGAAACTCGTCAGCAGCCACCAGCCGGATCTGCTCGCCGGGATCGAGTCGCGCGGTTTCCTGGTGGCCGCGCCGCTGGCGCTCAAGCTCGGCTGCGGCTTCGTCATGGTCCGCAAGCGCGGCAAGTTGCCCGGGGCCACGATCGCCCACGAGTACGCGCTCGAATACGGCGCCGACAGCGTCGAGATCCAGGCGGACGCGGTCGCGCCGGGGCAACGCATCGCGGTCCTGGACGACTTGCTCGCGACCGGCGGCACCATGGCCGCCACGATCGCGCTCTGCAGGCGCGTCGGCGCCGAGGTGGTGGGCGCCGCGTGCATCATCGAGCTCACGTTCCTGAACGGGCGCGAGAAGCTCGACGTTCCGTTCGGCTCGCTGGTCGCCTACGACGCCTGATCGAGCTTCGCCGCGCCCCGATCATGGCCAAGCGCGTGGCGCGCCACCTTTCGCATCAGTGTCGGCAACGCGTGCTCGCCCAGTCGCTCGAGCGCGCACCAGGTCCATTGCGGCCCCCGGCCAAGCGCCGTTTCGGGGTCGACGCGCCCCGACAGCACCGCGAGCTCGAGTTCGAAGTGGGTGAACGTGTGGCGCACGGTCCCGTCGACGCGACGCCAACGGGCCTTCACCGGCGCCCGCGCCCGCGCCTCGGCGATTTTCCACGGCCTCTCGCGCCACTCGGTCGACGGAAACTCCATGAGCCCTGCGAGCAGCCCCGTCAGGGGCCGTTTTCGCAACAGCACGCGGCCGTCGCCGCCGAGCGTCCAGAAGATCACGCCCCGGCGGCGCGGCCGGACCGCCTTGGGCGGCCGCCGGGGGAAGGATTCCGGCCGTCCGGTGCGAAAAGCGGCGCAGTCCGCGCTGAGCGGACAGACGCCGCAACGGGGGGCGCGGGGCGCGCATACGGTTGCGCCGAGGTCCATCATCGCCTGGGCGTGGTCGCCGGGTCGGCTGTTCGGCGCGAGCAGCTGCGCCCAGGCCCGGATGCGCGCATCCGCCGCCACCGGCGGCTCGTCCGCCGCGAGCACTCGCCCCAAAACCCGCGCGACGTTCGAATCCACGGCCGCCTCGGGCCGCGAAAACGCGATCGCGGCGACGGCGGCGGCGGTGTACTCGCCGATCCCGGGTAGCGAGCGCAGGCTTTTCGCCGTATCGGGGAAGCGGCCGTCGAGATCGCGAACGACGATGCGCGCAGCGGCGTGCAGGTTGTGGGCGCGCGCGTAGTATCCGAGCCCCTGCCAGGCGTGGAGGACGGCATCCAGATCGGCGTCGGCGAGGTCGCGGACTGTGGGCCAGCGGGCAACGAACGCCTCGTAGTACGGAATCGCGGCGGCCACCGTGGTCTGTTGCAGCATGACCTCGCTCAGCCACACGCGATAGGGATCCGCCTGGACCGCCGGCGTCCGCCACGGCAGGGCGCGCGCGTTCCGATCGTACCAGGCGAGCACGCGGCGGCGGATGCGCGCCACGTTCTGCGCCCCGACCGGCACCATGTCCGGCGAAATATTCTGGGTTCGCGGCGATTCGCGCATCGCGTCGCCCGGTTTGCGTTGTGCGATCACCCCGCACGCCGTAGCCTAGCCGGTCTCCGGCCGCAAGGCGATTGTCGCATGGACGAAACACGGTCGAGACGCAGCAGCCGCGGGCCGCGGCCGATCGCGGGCGTGGTGCCGAAGGTGACGAAGAGGGCGTTCGCGAGGCGCGGATTCGCCGAGGGCGCCGTCGTGACGGCGTGGCCGACGATCATCGGCCGCGAGCTCGCCAGGCGCTGCGTCCCCGAGCGCATCGTCCGCGGACGCGACGGCTCGGGCGAGACGGTGCTCAGGCTCCGCGTTGCCGGCGGCGCGCTCGCGACCGAGCTTCTGCACCTGGCGCCCCAGCTCATCGAACGGGTCAACACGTTCTTCGGCTATCGCGCCGTGACCCAAATCGGAATCATCCAAGGACAGATCGACCCGCCGCCCGCGGACGCGGAACACGGGCCGCCCCACCTCGACGCGGCAGGGACCCGCGAGCTCGCGGCAACCCTGGAAGACGTGGGCGACGCCGATCTGAAGGCGGCCCTCGATCGGCTGGGTCGGCATATCTTCGCCCGCACCGATCGCGACACTCGCGAATGAGCCGCGCACCCTATCGGGCGCCCGCAAAGCCCCGCTTCGGACCCTGGCGCGGGATGCTTCGGCGCTTGTGGCGGCGCGGGCGCGGTCCTATAGTGCCACCATATACTGTGGTCAGGGGACTTGTGTGCCGCGAATTGTAGTAGGTAGTGCGATCGCGGTCGTGATTGCCGTGGCGATCGGGATCGCCGCCTACCAGCTTTCGCCCGAGCGCGTCGAAGACGCCGTGGCACCGCCGGTGACGCCCGAAGCCGCCGTCGTCTTCGAGGATGATTTCATCCTCGGCGATCGCGGCGCGCCCGTCACCTTGATAGAGTTCGCCTCGCTCACCTGTCCCCACTGCGCCACGTTCCAC
>JAKZXM010000131.1:0-11490 GCA_047514975.1 Rhodospirillales bacterium | reverse complement strand
ATTCCTTGAAGGCGAAAAACACCAAAACGACCGCGATGCTGCTGGCCAGATGACCGACGCCAAGGATGATGCTCGCACCGAGACCGGCCGCGAATGGTCTCGCCCGCCCCATCGCGTAAGCCGTGGCAAGCGGCCACCCGTGGCCGGGCTCAAGCCCGTGGAGCACCCCGAGGCCGATAGCCCCGGCGAAGACAGCGTAATTCCTTCAATCATCGGCGGCTGGGGACGACGAAGGGTTTTCGGCGGCGTGGATTTGACAAAGCTACACGTCGACCGGATCGGGTCCAAGCGGCATTGACTTCGCCGACGCCCGGTGGCTAGCTCGATCCCAAGGATTTTACGAGGAGCGCGCCATGAAACAGTTTCGAGGCAGCTTTTCGGTCATCGTCACGCCGTTCCGCGCAGGCGACGGCGCCTTCGACGAGGACGCCATGCGGCGCTTCGTCGACTGGCAGATCGACCAAGGTTCCCATGGGCTGGTCACCTTGGGCTCCATGGGCGAGTTCTACCTGGTTTCGGACGAGGAACGCACACGGATCGTCACCGCCGTCGTCGAGCAGGCGGCGGGTCGCGTGCCGGTGCTGGTCGGCACCATGAACGTTCGCAACGAGACCGCGGTGCGGTATTCGCGCGAGGCCGAGGAGCTCGGCGCCGATGGCCTTATGATCACGCCGCCTTACTACACCGCGCCGACCGACGACGAGATCTTCGATTACTACCGCGAGATCTGCGACGAGGTCTCGGTCCCGGTGATGCTCTACAACAATCCGTTCACGACCAACGTCGACATGTCGGCGGAGCTGGTCGGACGCCTCACGCGCGAGCTCGAGAACGTCCGCTACATCAAGGAAGCGAGCGGCGATCTGGCCCGGGTGTACGACATCCGGCGCGAAGCCGGCCCGAAGATGAACGTCTGGCAGGGCGCGCGTCCGTACGAGGCGTTCTTCCTCGGCTCCAACGGCTGGGTCTCGCCCGAGGGGAACTGGGTGCCGGCGGCGACCGCGGAGATGTACAACCGCCTGTTCGCGGGCGACACAGAAGGCGCGGAAAAGCTTCGCGACAGCTTCGTCGCCATGGTCACCCTGATCCGAAGCGCGGCGCCTGCGCCCAGGCGTAACAACCTCGCCGTCATGACCTCGTTCGCCAAGGAATTGTGCCGGATGGTGGGCCAGCCCATGGGCGTGCCGCGCCCGCCCACGAAACCGGCCGCCGCCTACGGCGAGCGTGGCGCGCAAGTCCTCACCCAAGTCTGCGGCATCCTCGAAGAGATGGGGGCGCTTGCCGCGCAAGCGGCCGAGTGATCCTGCGGATCGCCGGCCGCCGCCCGTGGTCGGTCGTCCCGATCGCGCCGTCCGCTCAGCCCGCGTGCTGGTCGTAGGCCCGCGCGGTCGCGCTCCCTATGCCCGAGGTGGCGCCCGTCACCAGGAACGTTCGGCCCGCGAAGTCCATATTCGGCACATCGTCGAAATCACGCGAACTCGGCGTTCCAGTCGCGCCCTTCGATGATCGCGCCGACGCGGGCGAGAAAAGCAGCCGAATACGCCCCGTCGATCGCACGGTGATCGAACGATTGGCCGAGCACGGCCGTGGGCCTGACGACGATGCGATCCTCGTCCCCGTCGGCAACGACGATCGCACGCTTGCGCACCGCGTCGAACGACAGGATCGCAACCTGCGGCTGGTTGATGATGGGAACCGTGAACAGGGTCCCGAAGGAACCGGCGTTCGAAAGCGTATAGGTTCCGCCCGCGACATCGTCGGCGCCGAGCGCACCACCCCGCGCCTTGGCGACGAGGTGGCGGATCGCGCGCGCCAAAGCCGGCACCTTCATGGCCGCCGCGTCCGCGATCACGGGCGCAACGAGGCCTTCGTGGTCGAGGTCCACGGCGATGGCGAGATTGACGTTGCGATGGACGACGAGGTTTTCCGCGTCCACGCTCGCATTCACGCGCGGGAAGTCCGCGATCGAGAGGCAAAGCGCGCGGGCGACGAAGGGGAGTGCGGTCAGCGAGGACCCCTCTTGGCGCGCCCACGCCTCGCGCCGCTGGGCACGCACGTCTTCGATCTGGCGAAAGTCCACCTCGATCGCCTGGAACGCGTGGGCGCTGGTCGCCTTGGAGCGGACCATGTGCTCGGCGGTCAGCTTTCGCAGGCGGTCGAACGGGATCAGCTCGCGGTCCTCGTGCGGCGCGGCGTCGGTGTGATCGTCTTGAGGCCTTGACCCTGGGCCTTCGCGCTGGGCGACGTGGGCGAGGACGTCGCGACGCGTGATCCGGCCGCCCTCGCCCGAGCCGGTGACCGCGCCCTTGTCGATTCCGTGCTCCGCCAATAGCCGTCGGACGACCGGAGACAACTTGGCTTTCGCACCCTCGACGGGGCGTCCACGGGCCGCCTCTTCGATCACCGCGAGCCGGGCGCCGACAACCACCGTCTCGCCCTCGGGAACCAGGATCTCGCGAAGCGTGCCCGTTGCCGGGGCGGGTATCTCGGTTTCCACCTTGGCGGTGCCCACGTCGAACAAGGGCTCGTCGGCCTTGACCTTGTCGCCGACCCGTTTGCGCCAGGCGGTGACGGTGCCCTCGGTCACCGTCTCGCCGAGCTGCGGCATCACCACGTCCATCTCGGTCCTTTATCGCCGTCAGTCGACGGTCTTGCGCACCGTTTCGACGATCCTGTCCACGGAAGGGATCGCCACGGATTCGAGCTCGCCGGCGCAAGGCAGCGGCACGTGCGGGGTCGTGATGCGGACGATCGGTCCGTCGAGGTCGAAGAAGCATTCCTCGGCCGCGATCGCGGCGAGTTCCGCCCCCCAGCCGCACAGGCGTGGATTCTCCTCTACCGTGACCAGGCGGCCCGTCTTGCGGATGGCGTCGAGGATCGTGACGGTGTCCAAGGGAACGAGGCAGCGGAGGTCGACGACCGTGGCCTGGATACCGTTCTCGGACGAAAGACGATCCGCGGCCTCCATCGCCTTGGGGACCATGGCGGCCAAGGCGGCGATGGTGAGGTCGCCGCCCTCGCGGACCACCTTGGCGGTCCCGAGCCGGTCCACGTACTCGCCGTCGGGGACCTCGCCCTTGGTCGCCATCATGAACTTGTGCTCGAAGAAGATGACGGGATCGGGATCGCGGATCGCGGCCGCCATCAGGCCCTTGACGTCGGCCGGGGTCGATGGCGCGACGACCTTGAGGCCGGGAACCGCCATCGCCCAGTTCTCGAGGCTTTGCGAGTGTTGCGCGCCGAAACTGCCGCCGCCGCCGTTGGCGGTGCGGATGACCAGGGGAAGCGAGACTTGGCCGCCGGTCATGTAGCGGGTCTTGGCGATCTCGTTGGCGACGAGGGCCCAGCAGACCGCGAGAAAGTCCGAGAACATGATCTCGGCGATGGGCCGAAGCCCGGTCATGGCGGCCCCCATCGCGGCGCCCACGATCGCCTGTTCCGAAATCGGCGTGTCCCTGACCCGGTCGGGACCGAACTTCTCCAAGAGACCGACAGTGGTCTTGAACACGCCGCCGGCGGCGGCCACGTCCTCGCCGAGGAAGACCACGCGGTCGTCACGCGCCATTTCCTGGGCGATGCCCTCGGCCACCGCCTCGCGATAGCTCAGTTCCGCCACGCGGCGCCTCCGTCGGCCCAAAGATCGGCCTCGACCATTTCCGGCGAAGGCGGCGGCGCGGACCGGGCGATCTCGGTCGCCTGGTCGATGGCTTCCAGAACCTCGCCCTCCATCGCCTCGAGGGTCTTGGCGGCGACTCCGAATTCCAGCAATCGCGCGCGATAGAGCGCGAGAGGATCGCGCGCCAACCACGAGTCCAGCTCCGCCTTCGGGCGATAGGTGCCGGGATCGGCGCGCGAGTGGCCGCCGTGACGATAGGTCTTCGCCTCGATCAGCGCCGGCCCGCCTCCGTCCCGGGACCGGTTAATGGCCACGCGCGCCACCCGCAGGACCGCGTCCGCGTCGTTGCCGTCGACGATGACGGCCTCGAGGCCGTAAGCCGACGCCCGGTCGGCGGCCGGGTGCTCAACCGCGGTGACGGTCCGGATCGGCGTGTATTCCATGTAAAGGTTGTTTTCGCAGACGAAGACCACCGGCAGCTTCCAGACCGCGGCCAGGTTCAGCGCCTCGTGAAACGCGCCGATGTTGGTGGCGCCGTCGCCGAAGAAGCAGACGGTCACCCGGCCGTTCTGCTGGTACTGGGCCGACCAGGCCGCGCCCGCGGCGATGGTCAAATGCGCCCCGACGATGGCGTAGCAGCCCATCATGCCGTGTTCGACGCTGGCGAGGTGCATGGAACCACCCTTGCCGCCGAGAAGCCCGCACGCGCGTCCCATCAGCTCGCCGAGGACGCCGACGATCGGCGCGCCGCGGGCCAGCGTGTGGTGGTGGCCGCGATAGGTGCAGAACGTCAGGTCGTCGGCCCGCATGGCCGTGGCGAAGCCCGCCGCCACCGCTTCGTGGCCGGTCGCGAGGTGGATCGTTCCCTTGACCAGGTTCTGGAGAAACAGGTCGTTGGCGCGCTTCTCGAACAGCCGCGCGGTGAGCTGCGTTCGGTACATCCGAAGCCGGATTTCGGTTCCGATGTCGTCGTTGGCCGAATCCGCGGGTGCCGCACCCGATCCGCGCTTCTTCGCCATGCTCGGCTCCAATTCGCCGCTCCGGCCCTTCGCGCCGGGCCGGGCGCGTGCACACTAATGCGCGGGTGCGCGCATCCGCAATCGGGAATCGCGGGGATCGGCGCATGGGGCCGCCGATTGACAGGGGGCGTCGTCCGCGGCTAGCGTTTCGCAAGGGCTGCGGGAGCATTCGCCGCACGCGCCCCGACCATCGAGCCCGTTCCCAAGCGCGCGTGACTGGCACGGGTTTCGTGTCCGCGATTCGGACAGCGGGCTTCGAGCAAGGGAGGTTCCAGGCCATGCCCATCGAGAAGACCTATACCGATTCGCCATTCACGAGTGAGGTCCACTGTCCCGCCGCCGTCACCCCGTTCGATAAGGACGGCGATCTGATGGTGGACGAATTCAAGGAGGTTCTGCGCTTCCACCTCGACGTCAACCGGGTGGACGCCTTCCTCATCGCCGGCGACAACGGCGAAGGCTACACGCTTTCCGCCGACGAGCTCGCGCGCGTCACCCGCGCGGCGGCCGAAGAGATCGCAAAGCGCGTGCCCTTTTACGTTCACGTGACGCGGACTTCGAACGCCGAAAGCCTGGAACGCGCGAGAGCCGCCGCCGAGGCCGGCGCGTACGGAATCTGCCTGATGCCGCAGACTTACATCCACAAGGCGACGGCGGCTGAGATCGTCGCCCGCTACGCGATGGTGGCGAAGGCGGTCCCGCTGCCGATGATGGCGTACAACTCGCCGAACCATACCCAGATCGAGATGTCGACCGACATGCTGCGTTCGGTCTGCGACGTGGCCCCGATCGAAGCGGTGAAGGACGGAAGCCGGGACTTCCTCCACATCACCGAGATGATCGAGGCCTTCGGGCACCGGTTTCCGTTCCTGTACGGCGGTCGCATGACGCTGGTTCCGACCATACTGCTCGGGGCCGGCGGCCTGGTGTCCACCGGACCCGAACTTTTCGGATCTCGGGTGCGCGAGCTGTTCGAGGTCCACGACATGACGCCCGCGCAACGGCTGGACGTTCACATCCGGTACGGCACCGTCAACCATGCGGTGCTCGAATCGGTGACGCCGCCGGCGGGCATCAAGGCCGGGCTCAACCTGATCGGCGTCCCCGCGGGCGTGCCCAGGGAGCCCGTGCAGCCACTGAGCGCGGACGAAGAAGCGCGAATCCGCGACGTGCTGGTCTCGGTGGGAATCCTCGAAGGTCCGCTCGCCAAGAGCGCCTGAACGGAGGCGGCGCCTTCGACGCCGCCAATCGAAGTCGGTTCCGGACCGCAAGAGGCCCGGAAACTTACGGGAGGAGAGGAACGATGCCTCAGGATATCAAGCAGACGGTCACGTTCGACGCCGCGCCCGGCGTCATCGTCGAGACCCTGATGGACGCGCGCAAGCACAGCGCGTTCACAGGCGCGCCGGCCAAGATCGCCCGCAAGGCGGGCGGCGCGTTCTCATGCTATGGCGGCTATATCACCGGGCACACGCTGGAGCTGGTCAAGGACAAGGACATCGTCCAGGCCTGGCGCGGCAAGGACTGGCCGAAGGGCGCGTGGTCGCTCGTCCACTTCAAGCTGGCGAAGCTCAAGGGTGGAAAAACCCGGTTCACGTTGTCCCACGTCGGCGCGCCGGCGGGCAAGGCGAAGCACCTCGCCGAGGGCTGGCGGAGCCATTACTGGACGCCGCTAAAAGCGGCGCTCAAGGCGGCCAAGGCCCCGGCGGCGAAAGCTGCGCGTCCGGCGCGGGCAAAGAAGCGGGCGTCCCCGCCGGCGCGCGCGCGAAAGCGCTGACGCGGCGAGATTCGCCTCAAGTCGGTGCCGTGGCCGACCACGCAGACGTTATCCGTCGCCTTGCGCCTCCCTTCCTCCCAGGCCGGCCTCGGCGACGCGCGCCGAGAGCGCATCGAACCCCATGCGCGCGTACGTCAAGGGGTGAGCCTTGGCCGGGTCCTGTTCGGCTTCGACCACCAGCCAGCCGAAATAGCCCGTCTCCGTAAGCGCCCGAAGGATCGAGGCAAAATCGAGTGATCCGTCGCCGGGGACGGTGAAAACGCCGGCGATGACCGATTCGAGAAAACTGCGATCCGCGCCGCGTGCGCGCGCCAGTTCATCCGCGCGCACGTCCTTGCAGTGCACGTGGTTGATCCGCGAGCCGTGGCGGCCAATGACGTCGTCGGGGCTGCCGCCCGCAAAGACCAGGTGAGCCGTGTCGAGGAGAAGGCCCACGGCGCTTCCGCTCGCCGCCATCAACCGGTCGATGTCTTCTTCCGTCTCGACGACGGGTCCCATGTGGTGGTGGTAGGCCATGGTCACTCCGGCCGCGGCGAGATGGTCGGCGACCCGGCTCAACGCCTCGGCGAAGCGGGGCCAGTCCTCGTCCGAAAGGCGGGGCCGCGCGCTAAGGGGAGTCTCCCGCTCCGTATGAACGCTGCCGGTCACCTCGGCGAACACCATGACGTTGGCGCCCATGCGCGATAGCAGATCGAGGTGGCCTTGCGCGGCCGCGATCTCGTCGTCCGCCGAGCGCTCGAGCAGGCGGCTACCGTACCAGCCCGAGACGAGCGCAAGTTCGTGCGCGGCCAGCAAGGGGTGCAGTTCGGCGTAGGTGCGCGGGAACTTGTGGCCCATTTCGATGCCGGCGTAGCCCGCCTGTCGAGCCTCGCTCAGGCACGTCTCAAGGGGCGTTTCCCCGCCCAGGTCCGGCAGGTCGTCGTTGGTCCAGCCCAGCGGATTGATCCCGATTCGGACGCCCATGGGATTACGCTTGGTCGCGTTCCTTCACCTTCACCGCGTACGCATTTCGGGCCCGGGCGCCGCCGGGGCTTTCGGACACCTCGGCCACGGAGACGTCCCACCAGGCGCCGCCGGCCGCGGTGCTGGCGCTCGGGTCCGTGGCGATCGCGATCACGGTCGTGCGTTCCGCCGCTTTGGCGCGTTCGAGGGCCGCCTCGAGCTCGGCGATCCCCGAGACCGATTCGGAAAGTGCGCCGAGGCTGGCGGCATGGGCCGCGAAATCGATCTCCGGCGGCTCTCCGTCGGCGATGACGGATTCGAAGAGGTTGTTGAAGGCGGTGCCGCCCAAGCTTCGCTGGAGCTGGTCGATGCACCCGAAGCCGCGGTTGTCGAGGACCACGATGATCAGCTTGCGGTCCATCATGACCGACGTGGCGATCTCGGAGTTCATCATCAAATAGCTGCCGTCGCCGACGAGGACGAACACCTCGCGCGTCGCATCCGCCATCTTGACCCCGAGCCCGCCGGCGATCTCGTAGCCCATGCAGCTGTACCCGTACTCGACGTGGTAGCCGCCCGGACCCGGCGTGCGCCAGAGCTTGTGCAGTTCGCCCGGAAGCCCGCCGGCGGCGCACACGAGCACGTCGCTGGGGCCGGCGGCGCGGTTGGCCGCGCCCAGCACTTGGGCGTCGGTGGCGAGGGCTGCGTTGCTTGGGGCCGTGGCCTTGTCCACATCGCGATTCCAGGTGTCGGTCCGTTCGCGCGCCGTCGCGGTCCATGACGCCGGCGCCCGCCAGTCCCCGAGCGCCGCGTCCAGGTCCTCGAGGCCGCGCCCGGCGTCGGCGAGAAGCGGAATCGAGGCGTGCTTTGCCGCATCCATGGCCACCACGTTGAGCTGAATCGCGCGGCATTCCGGATTGGCGAAGATCGTTCGCGACGCGGTCGCGAAGTCGCCGAGGCGCGTGCCGACGGCGAGTACCAGGTCCGCCTCGTGGGCGAGCGCGTTGGCGGCGCTCGAACCGGTCACCCCTAGCGCTCCGACCTGGTTGGGGTGGTCCCAGGCCAAGGCTCCTTTTCCGGCCTGGGTCTCGGCGACCGGGATGCCGCGTTTCTCGGCGAACCCCGCCAGCGCGTCGCAAGCCAGCGCGTAGTGGACCCCGCCGCCGGCGACGATCAGCGGCTTCGCCGCGCGCGAAAGCATCTCGGCCGCGCGACGAAGCTCGGATGCGTCGGCGCGAACGCGGCGGATGCGGTGCACGCGCTCGGCGAAGAAGGATTCCGGATAGTCATAGGCCTCGGTCTGGACGTCCTGGGCGAGCGCCAGCGTCACCGGCCCGCACGACGCCGGATCGACGAGCGTTTCCATCGCCGCAGGCAGGCTCGCCAGTAGCTGCTCGGGCCTGAGGATCCGGTCGAAGTAGCGCGAGACGGGCCGAAGGCAATCGTTCGCGGATATGGTGGCGTCGGCGAAGTCCTCCACCTGCTGCAGCACGGGGTCGGGCAAGCGGGAGGCGAAGACGTCGCCGGGCAGCAACAGCACCGGCAAGCGGTTGACGTGGGCAACGGCCGCCGCCGTGACCAGGTTGGTCGCGCCGGGCCCGATCGAGGTCGTGCAGGCCATCATGCGCCGGCGCATGTTCGCCTTGGCGAACGCGATCGCCGCGTGCGCCATCGCCTGCTCGTTGTGGGCGCGAAAAGTGGGGAGACGCGCGCGCTCGGCGTAGAGCGCCTCGCCGAGGCCGGCGACGTTGCCGTGCCCGAAGATCGCGAACACGCCGGCAAAAAGCCGGACCTCGCCCGCGTCGGTCTCGATCCGCTGGCCGGCGAGGAAGCGGACCAGCGCCTGGGCCATGGTCAGTCTGCGGCTCGGCATTCGCGTCTCCTCCCGGCCGTGGGATGGACCGCACGATTCGGCGGCGATGCGACCCGCCGTGCAGCATACTCGCCCGGCCGCCGCTCCTGCGCTATTTTTCGTTCGGATCGGCTCGACCGACAACATCCAAGCGCCCGGGCCGCTTCGTCATTGGGAAGCGGGTCGCCGCCGCAAAGCGAGAGGATCCCGAAACGCCATGATCGAGCTCTGCCAGTTCGGCGCCGGGCGGATCGGCCGCGTCCACGCCGGCAACGTGGCGGCCAGTCCGAGGGCAAGCCTCGCCACCATCGTCGACGTTGACGAGGCCGCGGCGTCCGAGCTTGCGGCCCGCGTGGGCGCGCGGGTCGCCGACGCCGAAGCCGCGCTCGCCGACCCGCAAGTCGCGGGCGTGATCATCGCGTCGTCCACCGACACCCATGCCGCGCTCATCGAGGCTGCGAGCCGCGCAGGCAAGGCGGTCTTCTGCGAGAAACCCATCGACCTCGACATCGCCCGCGTCGACGCCGCGCTCGCGGCGGTCGAGAAGGCGGGGGTGACACTGATGGTCGGTTTCAACCGCCGTTTCGATCCCAGCTTCGCCGCGCTTCACGGCGCCGTTCGGCAAGGAAGTATCGGCGCGATCGAGCTCGTCGCCATCACCAGCCGCGATCCGGCGCCGCCGCCGACCGACTACATCGCCGCATCGGGCGGGCTGTTTCGCGACATGATGATCCACGACCTGGACATGGCGCGCTGGCTTCTGGACGAGGAGCCGGTCGAGGTGTTCGCCGCCGCCAGTTGCCTGGTCGATCCCGCCATCGCCGCGGCCGGCGACGTGGACACCGCCGTCGTCACCTTGAAGACCGCGCGCGGCGCGTTGTGCCAGATCAGCAACAGCCGGCGCGCGGCCTACGGATACGACCAGCGCATCGAGGTGTTCGGCTCGGGCGGAATGCTGCGCGCCGACAACCGGTTCTCCACCACGGTCCAAAGGATGGACGCGAACGGGGTCGCGACGGAAAAGCCGGTTTACTTTTTCCTCGAGCGCTATGCCGACGCCTACCGCCTGGAGCTCGATCACTACCTCGAGTGCATCGCCGAGGGCCGCTCGCCCAGTCCCGGCGCAGACGACGGCCGCCGTGCCCTGGTCCTGGCCGACGCGGCGACCGAATCCGCGCGGAGCGGCCTGCCCGTCCGCCTGTAACGCGGGGCTGGGCGGGTTGCGGGCCGGCTCAGCCGGGGTTGTGGCAGGCGGCTTCGTGCTCGCGCTCGACCCGGCTCAACTCCGGTCGGTCCTGGCGGCAGACGTCGAGCGCGTAGGCGCAGCGGGGGTGGAAGGCGCATCCGACCTCGGAGATGCGCTCGCCGGCGGCGATGTCGCGGTCCCAGGGCCAGTCGGGCTTATGGGCCTCTTCCTCGGTCGAGACCACCGGAATCGACGACAGCAGCATCTGGGTATAGCGGTGCCGGGGCCGCTCGAACACCGCGACCGTTTCGCCCGATTCGACGGCGCGCCCGCGATACAGCACGGTCATGCGGCTGGCGACGTTGCGCACCACGCTCAAGTCGTGGGTGATGAACATGTAGGTGAGGTTCAGCCGCTGCTGCAACCCGACCAGAAGCTCGAGCACCCGGGCTTGGACCGAGACGTCGAGCGAGGACGTGGGTTCGTCGAGGATGATGCAGTCGGGTTCGGCGGCGAGCGCGCGCGCGAGCGCGATGCGCTGGCGCTGGCCGCCCGAAAGCGCCGCCGGGAAGCGCTCCATGTACTCGGCCGACATCCCCACAAGATCCAGTAGTTCGGCCACCCGTTCGCGCATGCGCCGCCGCTGGACGAGGTTGTGGACGGCGAGCGGCAGGGCGACGCTTTGAAAGATGGTCCGCTTGGGATTGAGGGTCGACATGGGGTTCTGCTGGACGAACTGCAGCCGGCGGCGCAAGCTTCGGCTGCGTTTCGCCGGCAACTCCTCGCCCTGAAGGACCATTCGCCCCGCCGTCGGCGGCTCGATTCCGAGAACGAGCTTTGCGAGCGTCGTCTTGCCGGAGCCCGATTCGCCGACGATCGCCATGCAGGTCCCCTGCTCGATCGAAACGTCGACGCCGCGAAGTGCGTTCACCGTGGTGGGGCCGACGATGTAATCCTTGGCGAGATCCCTGACCTGGAGAATCGGCTCAGGCATGGACTGTCGATTTTTCGGCGCCTTCGAAAAGGACGCAACGCACGCCGCGTCCCGCGCCGAGCTCCACCCACGGCGGGACGGTCTTGCATTCGGGCTTGGCGTGG
>JAKZXM010000130.1:0-13825 GCA_047514975.1 Rhodospirillales bacterium | reverse complement strand
GTGGCAATGGCCGCTGACGGCCGGTTCGGCGCCGCATTCGTAACGCACCGCGCCGCACAGGCATCCGCCGGCGAAACCCGACGCCATGACATCATCCTCCCTAGTTCGAAGCATCGTGATTGCGAGGCTAATTTATTAAATTGTAAATTGCAAGTGACAAGGTTAAATTCGAATATCGCATTCCCTTGGCTTATGTCGGAGTTCCGAACATGGCTGAACCGCTGGAGTTCCGCTCCGGTTGCCCGATCGCGACGACGCTGGATCTCGTCGGCGATCGTTGGTCGTTGGTGATCGTGCGCGATTTGTTGACGGGCAAGAAGCGCTACGCCGAGTTCCTGGCCTCGCCCGAGCGCATCGCGACCAACACCCTCGCCGACCGGCTGCGGCGGATGGAAGCGCTGGGTTTGGTGGAAAAGCGCCGCTATCGGGAGCGTCCCAAGCGCTACGAGTACGCGTTGAGCGCGACGGGCCGGGGTTTGCTGCCGGTGCTTCAGGAAATGTGCCGGTTCGCGAACCGCCACATATCCGGCACCTGGACGCCGCCCGCGGGCTTCATGAAGCGCACGGCGCGTTAGATCGTTATCCACTCACGTGGAATCGCACCGGCCCGCACCTCCGCCCGGCCGCCCCAAGTATACGATTCCGTGGGCGGCCGGGCGGGGGTGCGGGCCGGAGCCGACTATACGGATAAGCCGCTAGGCGCCAGCCCTCAAACAGCGGTGCCGCCGACCGTGAGCGCGTCCACCTTGATGGTGGGAAGGCCGACGCCCACGGGCACGCCCTGGCCCTCCTTGCCGCAGGTGCCGACGCCGTGGTCGAGCTCCAAATCGTCGCCGATCATCGAGACCTTGGTCAAGACGTCGGGCCCGTTGCCGATCAGGGTCGCGCCCTTGACCGGCGCGCCGACGCGCCCGTCCTCGATACGGTAGGCCTCGGTGCAGGTGAAGACGAACTTGCCCGACGTGATGTCCACCTGGCCGCCGCCGAAGGCGACCGCATAGAGCCCCTTCTTGACCGAGGCCAGGATCTCGTCACGCCCGTGGGCGCCTTCGAGCATGAAGGTGTTGGTCATGCGCGGCATCGGCGCATGGGCGTGGCTTTGGCGCCGCCCGTTGCCCGTGGGCTTGACCCCCATCAGGCGCGCGTTCATACGATCTTGCATGAGGCCCGTGAGAATGCCGTCCTCGATCAGGACGTTGCGCTGGCTCGGCGTCCCCTCGTCGTCGATGGTGAGCGAGCCGCGGCGGTCCGTGATCGTCCCGTCGTCGACCACGGTGACGCCCGGCGTCGCCACCCGTTCGCCCATGAGGCCGGCGAAGGCCGACGTCTTCTTGCGGTTGAAATCGCCCTCGAGGCCGTGCCCCACCGCTTCGTGCAGAAGTATGCCCGGCCACCCGGGGCCGAGCACGACGGCCATCTCGCCCGCCGGCGTCGCCACCGATTCCAAGTTGACGAGGGCCTGGCGCACGGCCTCGTCGGCCGCGTGCCGCCAGGTCTCGGCCTCCAGATAGCGCTCGAAGGTGACGCGGCCGCCGGTGCCGTACGACCCGCTTTCCATGCGGGTCCCGTCCCTGGCCACGACCGAGACCGAAAGCCGGACCAAGGGGCGGATGTCGGCGGCGTGGGCGCCGTCGCCGCGGACGATCCGGATCGCCTGCCAGGTGCCGGTCAACGACGCCATCACCTGATGGACGCGCGCGTCCTTGGCGCGCACATAGGCGTCGATGTCGGCCAGCAGCTTCACCTTGGTCTCGAATTCGACGAGGCCGAGCGGATTGTCCTCGGTATAGAGCGTCCGGTTGGTTCCGGGCGGCGCGGCTGACAAAGTGGCGCCGCGACCGGTGCGCACGGCCTTCACGGTCTCGCCGGCGCGCTTGATCGCCTCTTCGCTGAGCTCGGACGAATGCGAATAACCGCTCGCCTCGTCGGCGACCGCGCGCAGCCCGAACCCCTGGCTCGTATCAAACGCGGCGCTTTTCAAGCGCCCGTCGTCGAAGGTAAGCGCTTCGGAAGCCGCGTACTCGAGGAACAGCTCGCCGTCGTCGGCGCCGTGAAGCGCTTCGGCGACGATCGAATCGATCCGCGCGCGATCCATTCCCGCGCGTTCGAAAAACAAGATGTCGGTCTCGGCGATCGCGGTCATCTTCGAATTCTCCTTACCATCCGTGCGGGCTTCGAGGCGGCGAACGAGGCGAATGAAGCCACGCCCGGGGCCCGAGATCAAGGCCGGTCCGGGCCAGGGCCGCCTTTTCATCTCCGCCCGCGGCACGTTCCGGCGCCGGCGATTGCCCTTGACGGGCGGAGCGTTGGCGCGGACAATCCGCCCCACGTGGTGATTTGCCCGACCGGCTTGCGGCCACGAAAAACAAACCGCTAAAAGGTCGGAGCTTGACGAGCCCCGGCACGAGCGGCCGGGGTTTTTCGTTGCTCGGGCCGGCCCGCAGAAAGGAAAAAGCGATGGACGCGCCCACAAAATCGGTAAGCAAGTGGCGGCCGGCCACGCGGCTCGTGCGCGGAGGCACGGTGCGCTCGAACTTCGCCGAGACCAGCGAGGGCCTCTTCATGACGTCGGGCTATGTTTACGAATCCGCCGAACAGGCGGAAGCCGCCTTCAAGGGCGAGGCCGACGTCTACATCTATTCGCGCTACTCCAACCCCACCGTCACCATGCTGCAAGATCGGCTTGCGTTGCTCGAAGGGGCGGAGTTCTGCCGCGCCACTTCGAGCGGCATGGCGGCGGTGTTCGCAAGCCTCGCGAGCCAATTGGACGCCGGCGACAGGATCGTTTCGTCGCGCGCGCTGTTCGGCTCGTGCCACTACGTGGTCACCGAGCTTCTTCCGCGCTTCGGCATCGAAAGCGAGCTCGTCGACGGCACCGATCTGGATGCCTGGAAGCAGGCGCTGGGGCGCAAGAGGACGCACTGCGTCTTTCTCGAGACCCCTTCGAACCCGACGCTGGAGATCATCGATTTGAGGGCGGTGGCCGAGCTTGCCCATGCGGCCGGCGCCAAGCTGGTCGTCGACAACGTCTTCGCGACCCCGGTCTTGCAGCGGCCCATGGAGTACGGCGCCGACATGGTCGTCTACTCCACCACCAAGCACATGGACGGCCAGGGCCGGACCCTCGGCGGCGCGATCCTCACCAGCGACGAGGCCTTCGTCACCGACAAGCTGACGCCCTTCTTGCGTCACACGGGGCCGGCGCCGAGCCCGTTCAACGCCTGGATCGTGCTCAAGGGCCTGGAGACGCTTGAGTTGCGCTTGACGCGCCACTCGGCTAACGCGCTGACGGTCGCCGAGCACCTGAGCCGGCACGGGCGGATCGCGCGGGTCCTCTATCCGACGCTTGCGAGCCATCCCCAAACGAAGCTGGCGATGGCCCAGATGAGCGACGGCGGCACCGTCGTATCGTTTGAGTTCGAGGGCGGGCGCGATCGCGCGTTCCGCTTCCTGAACGCGCTGTCGTTGATCGACATCTCCAACAACCTGGGCGACTCCAAGAGCCTGACCACCCATCCCGCGACGACGACCCATTCGCGGCTGACGCCCGAGGAGAGGGCCGAGATGGGGATCGGCGACGGTCTCGTCAGGCTTTCGGTGGGGCTCGAGGACCCCCAAGACGTAATCGAGGACCTGGACCAGGCCCTCGAGGCGGCGTGAAATTAACGCCCCTCAGCCCTGCTTCCAGGGCAGGCCGTCCGCCTTCCAGCCGGCGGCGCGGCCGCGATGCCCGCTCTCGTCGTGGGGTCCTTCGAATCCGTCGGCGACGTTGTAGCACCGCGTGAACCCGAGCCCTGTCATGGCGATGGCGGCAAAGCGCGAACGCTGGCCCGAGCGGCAGATGAAGAGATGGGCGGCGTCGCGCCTCGTCCCGCTGTCTTCCAAGGTGCGCGCGAAATCCGCGTTCTCGGCCATGACCGGAAAAATCTGCCAGGGAATCAAGAGCGCTCGCTTGCCGATGCCATCGAGGTCGGGAAGCCCGACGTAGGCCCACTCGGCGTCCGTGCGGACGTCGACCAGGACGGCGTCCGTCTCGGCCTTCAGGACATCCCAGGCGTCCTTGGCGGAGACGTCGCCGGCGTAGGATTGCGCCATTCGGTCCCCCTCTGATCTAGCCTAATCGGCCGAGCGCCGGGCATCGCCGGCGCGGGCGACGCTTAGCATGTCGGCGATGCGAAAGAGCTTCCGCCGGGGCGCCGGGGCGCCGGCGCCCGCCTCTTCGGCCTGCTCGATTCTCTTCCAATCGGCGTAGCCGACCACCTGGGCGCCCCTTTCCTCGAGCAGCCGCTCGAGCGCCGCCCGCCCCGGTTTCGAGCCGCCGCCGATGTCTGCGCGGATGTGTTCGGCGACGGCGACGCCGTCCGGGCGGTTGGTGGCGATCACGCCGGTCGGCCCGCGCTTGATCCAGCCCACCGCGTAGAGTCCCGGCGCGACCCGCCCGTCTTCGGAAGGAACGATCGCGTTCGCCGCATCGAAAGGCGCGCCGTCCAAGGCAACGGAGCGGTATCCGACCGCCGGAATCACGAGCCCGCACGCGATCTCGAATGTCTCGCCGGTGCCGCGGGCGCGGCCGCCCTCGAGCCGGGTCTTCTCGAGCCGCAGTCCCTCGACCCTGTCTGTGCCCAGGATCTCGACCGGCGAAGCGAAGAAGGTGAAGTGCACCCGTTTGGCGCGCTTCCCAGCTTCCTGGGTTGCGAACTCCTGGAGGGTCGCAAGGTTCTTTCCCTTGAGCCGGCGGTCGCGGTCCGACATCTCGCCGACCGCGTCGGGCAACTGCGCCGCGTCGATCACTGGCGCGCAATCCTCGAGCCGGCCCATTTCGCGCAGCTCCACGTTGGTGAATTTGGCCTCCAGCGGGCCGCGCCGGCCGAACAGGTGGACGTCGGTGACGGGCGCCCGCTCGATCGCGCGCTGAGCGTACTCGGGGATGTCCGATTCCGCCATTTCGCCCGCCGTCTTCACCAGGACCCTGGCGACGTCGATCGCGACGTTGCCGTTGCCGATCACGGCGACCGCCTCGGTGTTCAGATCCGGCTCGAGGTCGGCGAAGTCCGGGTGCGCGTTGTACCAGCCGACGAAGGCGGCGGATCCGATGACGCCCACCTTGTCCTCGCCCGGGATTCCCAACGCGCGGTCGAACGGCGAGCCGACGGCGAGCACGACCGCGTCGTGCGTGCCCTGAAGCTCGGCGAGAGCGAGGTCGCGACCGACCTCGACGTTTCCAAAGTAGCGGACCTCGGGCCGGTGCGCCGTTTTCTCGAAGCTGCGCGAAACCTTCTTGGTGGTCTGATGGTCGGGGGCGACCCCGGCGCGGATCAGGCCGAACGGGGTCGGCAGGCGCTCGAGAATGTCCACCGCGACCTCGCCGTCCAGGGTCTTGACGAGGGCTTCGGCCGTATAGAACCCGGCCGGTCCCGAACCGACGATGGCCACGCTGATGGGCATTCCGAACTCCTTGGAAGGTCCGCCGAGAAGGACTCAGTGCCCGCGGTCAGCCTCGGACGCGCCAAGTGTGATCCTGGCGCAGCAGGGCGTTGACGTCGGCGTCGGGCGCGACCGCCTTGGCGTGTTCGATCTGCGCCGCGACCGCGGCGTCGAAACTCTCGGCCGGATCGCAGTAGAGAACGCCGAGCGCCATCGGGAACGCCGGTGGCGTGAGCTCCGCCAACATCGAAGCGAGCACGCGGTCGGTCTCGTCGTGGACCACGATGTCGCCTTCGCCGACCCCGCGGTCTCCGAGGGTCGCCACCTCGAACGCGATCCGTCCCCGAGCAAGCCGGAGCCCGCGGTTCCGTTCCTTTCCGAAGATCAGCGGCTTTCCGTGTTCGACGCGGATCTGGGAGTCGTCGGCGACCTCCTTATCGGTGAAGTCCGCGAACACCTCGTCATTGTAGACGAGGCAGTTCTGGAAGATCTCCACGAACGACGCCCCTCGATGCGCGTGCGCCCGCTTGAGCACGTCGCAAATATGGTCGCGCTGGGTGTCCACCGCCCGGGCGATGAAACGCGCGCCCGCGCCGAACGCGAATGAGGCGGGCGCCACGGGTCGGTCGATGGAGCCCGTGGGCGTCGACGGCGAACGCGTGCCTTTACGCGAGGTGGGCGAGTACTGGCCCTTGGTGAGACCGTAGATCTCGTTGTTGAACAGAAGAAACTGGATGTCGAGGTTGCGCCGGAGCACGTGCAGGAGATGGTTGCCGCCGATCGAAAGCGCGTCGCCGTCGCCCGAGATTACCCAGATGTCGAGCTCGGGGTTGGTCAGCTTGATGCCGGTGGCGATCGCCGGCGCCCGGCCGTGAATGGTGTGAAACCCATAAGTCGCCATGTAGTACGGAAACCGCGACGCGCACCCGATGCCCGAGACGAACACCGTCTTGTCGGGCGGAACCGCCAGGTCCGCGAGCGTGCGCTGAACCGCGGCGACGATGGCGTAATCCCCGCAGCCGGGGCACCACCGGACCTCCTGGTCGGACGCGTAGTCCTTGGCCTTCGGCCGGTCACCGGACGCGATGTCGTTCATGATCTTTCTCCAACCGGGTCCGCACCGCGTGTTCGATCTCCGAGATTTTGAACGGCTGGCCCGTGACCTTGTTGAGTCCCTCGGCCGGCACCAGGAACTGCCCGCGCAGGAGCATCTTGAGCTGGCCGGTGTTCAATTCCGCCACCAGGACCGATTCGAAACCGGCGAGCAGCGCGCCGAGGTTGCGGGGCAGCGGCCAAAGATAGCGCAGGTGGATGTGCGCGACGTCGTAGCCTTGGTCGCGCAGATTGAGCACCGCCCGGCCGATCGGCCCGAAGGTCGAACCCCAACCGACCACCGCCATGCGCCCGCTCGCCTCGCCGATCTCGGGCGTCTGAAGCGGGACGTCGTCGGCGATGCGGGCCACTTTTTCGGCGCGCACGTCGGTCATGCGCTGGTGGTTGGCCGGATCATACGAGATGTTGCCGGTGTCGTAGTCCTTTTCGATGCCGCCGATGCGGTGCTCGAGCCCGGGCGTGCCCGGGATCGCCCAGACGCGCGCCAAGGTGTCCGGATCGCGCAGGAAGGGATGGAAGTTGTCGGGCTCGGTGTGGAACTTCGGCGGCTCGAAGGCGAACCGGTCGACATCGGGGATCAGCCAGGGCTCCGACGCGTTGGCGATGTAACCGTCGGAAAGCACAATGACCGGCGTCATGTGGCGGGTGGCGATCCGGATCGCCTCGATTCCGACCTCGAAGCAGTCGGCCGGAGAGCAGGCCGCGATCACCGCCAGCGGACTGTCGGCGTTGCGCCCGAACACGGCTTGGAAAAGGTCCGATTGCTCGGTCTTGGTGGGCATCCCGGTCGACGGCCCGGCGCGTTGCGAGTTGACCACCACCAGGGGCAGCTCGGCGCTGATGGCGAGTCCCAGCGCTTCGGTCTTGAGCGCGACGCCCGGGCCCGAGCTCGACGTCACCCCGATGCCGCCCGCGTACGACGCGCCGATGGCGGCGCAGACGGCCGCCAGCTCGTCCTCCGCCTGGAACGTGACCACGCCGAAGTGCTTGAGGCGCGCGAGCAGATGCAACAACGTCGATGCCGGTGTGATGGGATAAGACCCCAAGAATAGCTTGAGGCCCGCGAGCTGGGCGCCGGCGAGAAGGCCCCACGACAACGCCTCGCCGCCGGTCACGTTGCGATAGAGGCCCGGCTCGATTTTCGCCTGGCGGACGGTGAACCCCTTCACCTCGCCCTCGAGCTCCACCGTCTCGCCGTAGGCGTGCCCGGCGTTGAGCGCGGCGATGTTCGCCTCGGCCAGCTCGGGGCGCTTTTCGAACTTCCGGTTCAGCCAGTCGACGGTCGGCTGGCGGTCGCGGTCGTAAAGCCAGTAGATCAGCCCAAGCGTCCAGAGATTCTTGCACCGGAGCGCGTCTTTCTGCGAGAGGCCCACGGACTTGACGGCCTCGAGCGTGAGCTTCGAGATCTCGATGGGAATGACGCGATACTTCTTGAGGCATCCGTCCTCGAGAGGATTCGCCCCATAGCCCGCCTTGCGCAGATTGCGCTCGGTATATGCGCCGGCGTCGGTGATGATCAGGTCGCCGGACCCCAGATCGACCAGGTTCACCTTGAGCGCCGCGGGATTGAGCGCGACCAGCACGTCCGGCTGATCGCCCGCCGTCATGATGCGCCGGCCGCCGAAGTTGATCTGGAAGGTGGAGACCCCGTAGGTGGTTCCCGCCGGCGCCCGAATCTCGGCCGGGAAGTCGGGGAACGTAGTCAGATCGTTGCCCGCGAGCGCCGTCACTTGCGTGAACTGCCCGCCGGTCAATTGGATGCCGTCGCCCGAATCTCCGGCAAAGCGGACCACGACGGCTTCCAGTTCCCGGCGCGCCACGACGTCCCCGTCTAACGCGCGGGCGGCGGCTTTCTCCATGCTACTCACATGCTACTCAATTGACTTCGCTTGATTTTACAAGTTGCTCCGGGGATTGTTTCGGGATGCGGCGACGTGTTTCCCGGCTCCGTCGCGGGCAGCGCACCCGTTTATCATACCAGAGTTATTCGCGCTCACGGAAGCATCTGGCGATCACAAACCTTAGATTTGCGGCGCCCACGCCCGCAGCCGCCCCGCCTCGGGGCTGGCGTTCGCCGACGCCGATCGCCTATAACCGGCGGAACCCGGAACGGCGTTTCCGGGATCGCCCGCAAGTTCCGGCCGCCGCATGCCACCAGAGCTCGACATCCTCGCCATCGCCGACGACCTCGTCACGCGCGCGCGCGCTGCCGGCGCCGACGCCGCGGACGCCGTGACGGTCGCGGGCACGGCGCTCGGCGTGTCGAGGCGTATGCGCAAGCCGCAATTGCTGGAGCGTTCGGAATCCACCAATCTGGGCCTGCGCGTTCTGGTGGGCAAACGCCAGGCGATCGCGTCGACGTCGGACGTCTCGCCGAATTCGCTCGACGAGGTCGTCGCCCGCGCCCTTGCAATGGCCCGCTCGGTGCCGGACGATCCCTATTGCGGGCTGGCCGATCCGGAGCTGCTGGCGTCCGAGATCGCCGAGCTCGACATCGCCGTCGCGGGCGAGCCCGCGCCTGAGAAGTTGGTCGACTGGGCGACGCGAGCAGAGGACGCGGCACTTAGCGTCGACGGCGTCACCAACTCAGAAGGTGCGGACGCGAGCTGGGCGCAGACCGCGATCGCGCTCGCCGCCAGCAACGGGTTTTCCGGGACCTACGCGAGATCGCGCTGTTCCATCAGCGTCGCCGTGCTGGCGGGCGAAGGGACGGCGATGGAGCGCGATTACGATTTCTTCAGCGCCGTCAGCGCCGAAGACCTGCCCGAGCCCGAAGCGTTGGGCCGCGCGGCCGGCGAGAAAGCCGTCCGCCGCCTGAACCCGAGAAAGGCCCAATCGGCCCGCCTTCCCGTGGTCTACGATCCCCGGGTCGCGCGCGGCGTGCTGTCGCATCTCGCGGGCGCGATCAACGGCGCGTCGGTCGCCAGGGGAACAACGTTCCTCAAGGACCGTCTGGATAGCGCCGTCATGGCGGCGTCGGTCACGGTCGTCGACGACCCGCTGCGCCGCCGGGGCTTGCGCTCGCGCCCGTTCGACGGCGAAGGCGTGGCCGCGCGCAAGCTCGAGGTGGTTCAGGGCGGCGTGCTGACCACCTGGATCCTGGATTCCCGCTCGGCGCGCCAGATCGGCATGCGGACCACCGGCCACGCGGCCCGCGGCACGTCCGCGCCGCCGTCGCCCAGCGCCACCAACCTTTATCTCGAGGCAGGCGACGCGACGCCGGCCGAATTGATGGCGGACATCCGGGCCGGCCTTTACGTCACCGAGATGATCGGTTTCGGGGTCAACACGCTCACCGGAGATTACAGCCGCGGCGCGAGCGGGTTTTGGATCGAGAACGGTACGCTCGCCTACCCTGTGAGCGAGGTCACGGTGGCCGGGAACCTGGGCGAGATGTTCATGAACCTGCAGGTCGCGGACGATCTCGAGTTCCGTTACGGAACCGATTCGCCGACGCTTCGGATCGACGGCATGACCATCGGCGGCCAATAGATCGTTATCCGCTTACGTGGAATCGCACTGCGGTTCCAATCGGGCGCGATCCGCTCTAAGGTTTCGGGCGGGCGATTCGGGATCACGAAATGACGCGCCGCAACTCGGGAAACGGTAACAAGCGCCATCTTTCGACCGTCGCGCTGGTTCGCCGGCTGCTCAGAGAAAACGTTCGCCATTACTTCGGCTGGCTCGTTCTCGCGCTCATATGCATGGCGGTGATGGCCGCCGCCACCGCGCTCAGTGCCTGGCTCATGGAGCCGGTGGTGAACGAGGTGTTCATCGCCAAGAAGCGCGAAACGCTGTGGCTCATCTCGGCGGTCGTGCTCGCCACCTTCGCGGTCAAGGGCGCGGCGAACTACGCCCAGACGACCCTCGTCAGCTACGTGGGCCTGCGCATCATCGCCGACAACCAGACCCGGCTCTACGCGCACCTGCAGCGCATGGACCTGGCGTTCTTCCAGAGCCGGCCCATGGGCACGCTGATCTCGCGGTTCACCGTCGACATCGCCCTCATGCGCGCCGCGGTCTCGAACGCGTTGACCGGGTTCGGCAAGGACGCGCTGTCGCTGGTCGGGCTGATCGTGGTGATGTTCATCCAGGACGTTCGCCTGGCGGTGGTCGCGTTCCTCGTCTTCCCCGTGGCGGTGATCCCCATCGTCCGCCTCGGCCGGCGCATGCGCAGGGTCAGCGCCAACACCCAAGAAGAGATGGGCCAATTCACGACGCTGTTGCAGCAGACCTTCCAAGGCGTGCGCGTGGTCAAGGCCTACGCCATGGAACCATACGAGAAGGGCCGAATCCGCGCGATCGTCGAGCGCGTCTTCGAACTCACGCTGAAATCGGCGCGGACGCGCGCGCTTTCGAGCCCCATCATGGAGACCCTCGGCGGGCTCGCGGTGGCGCTGGTGATCGTCTACGGGGGCTTGCGCGTGATCGACGCCGATATTGACCCGGGCTCGTTCTTCTCGTTCATCACCGCGCTGCTTCTCGCGTACGAGCCGCTGAAGCGGCTTGCCAACCTCAACGCCAGCCTCCAGGAAGGGCTGGCGGGCGCCCAGCGCCTGTTCGACATGCTCGACACCGAGCCCGCGATCACGGAACGGCCGGGCGCGAGGGCGCTCGCGCCGCGCGAAGGGGCGATCCGCCTCGAAGGCGTGCGGTTCGCTTACGGAAACGGCGCGCCGGCGCTGGACGGCGTGACCCTGGAGGTGCCGGCGGGGCGCACCGTGGCCCTGGTCGGCGCCTCGGGCGCGGGGAAGTCCACGATCCTGAACCTGATCCCCCGATTCCACGACGTCGCGGACGGCGCCGTGACCATCGACGGCGTCGACGTGCGCGACGCCACCTTCGCCTCGCTTTACGCCAACATCGCGCTCGTGAGCCAGGAGGTGACGCTCTTCGACGACACGGTCCGCGCCAACATCGCCTATGGCCGGGCCGCGGCCGGCGAAGACGAGATCGTGGCCGCCGCGCGGGCGGCGGGCGCCGAGGGCTTCATCCGCGAGCTCGCCGACGGTTACGACACCGTCGTCGGCGAGCAGGGGATCCGGCTTTCGGGCGGTCAACGCCAGCGCCTCGCGATCGCCCGGGCGATCCTCAAGGACGCGCCGATCCTGCTCCTCGACGAGGCCACCTCAGCGCTGGACACCGAATCCGAGCGCCACGTGCAGGCGGCGATGAAGAAGCTGATGCGCGGGCGCACGACCCTTGTGATCGCGCACCGGCTGTCGACCGTGATCGACGCCGATTCGATCACCGTGATCGAGCGCGGCCGGGTCGCCGAGGCGGGAACCCACGCCCAGCTCCTCGGCGCCGGCGGCGCCTATGCGCGGCTGCACGCGCTCCAGTTCGCCGAAGACGGCGCGCCGGTGCCGGTCTAGACCGGATCGCGGTCGCTCGGAATCGCGTGGCCGCGATCCGCCCACCGCGTGAATCTGGCCTGCAAACGTGAGATCGCGCGGACGCAAGGATGGAGACCCGGTGCGGCCCTTCAAGCGAATCTTCGACAACGACGCGGTCCGCGCGGGCCTGTGCTGGCTCGGCGCCCAATACATCCGCCTCGTGCACGCCACGTCCCGGTTCTCCGCCGTCGGCGGCGAAATCCCGCGCGCGCTTTGGCACGAGCGGCGGGCGTTCATCCTGTGCTTCTGGCACGGCCGGCTTTTGATGATTCCCTATTGCTGGGACAAGCGCCGCCCCATCCGCACGCTGACTTCGGATCATCGTGACGGGCGTCTCGTCGCCCGGACCACGGCGCACTTGGGAATCCCGACCCTGATCGGGTCTTCGTCGCGGGGCGGCGCCAGCGCGCTCCGCGCCATGCTCCGGGCCTTGGCCCAAGGCGAGAGCATCGGCATCACCCCGGACGGCCCGCGCGGGCCGCGCATGCGGGTACAGGCCGGAATCGTCAAGCTCGCGCGGCTCTCGGGCGCCCCCATCGTTCCGGTCGGCTACTCGACGAGGCGGCGGCGCGTGCTCGATACCTGGGACCGGTTCGTCGTCGCGCTGCCGTTTTCGCGCGGCATCTTTGTGTGGGGGAATGCGATCGAAGTCGAACCGGACGCGGACGCGCATGCGATCGAGTGCGCTCGGCAAACGCTGGAGACGAGCCTGAACGCGGTCACCGCCGAGGCCGACCGGCGTTGCGGCGCGGCACCGGTCGCGCCCGCGCCGCCCCGATCGGAACCCGCCGCGTGATGCTCGCGCTCTACCGCGCCGCCGGCGCGTTGGCCGAGCCTTTGGTCCGCTGGACGTTGCGCGCGCGCCTTCGCCGGGGAAAAGAGGACCCGGCGCGCGTCGCCGAGCGCCTCGGCCAAGCCGGCCGAGCGCGCCCCGATGGCCCGCTGGCCTGGGTGCACGCCGCCAGCGTCGGCGAATCGCTTTCGATGATCCCGCTGATCGAACGCCTGATTTCGAGCCGGCCCGAGCTTGGCGTCCTGGTCACCACGGGAACGGTGAGCTCGGCGACGCTCATGTGCGAGCGCCTGCCGGCCGGCGCCTTTCACCAGTATGCGCCCGTGGACCGGCTGCCTTTCGTGCGCCGCTTCCTCGATCATTGGCGGCCGGACCTGGCGCTTTGGGCGGAATCCGAGTTCTGGCCGAACCTGATCACCGAGGCGCGCGCGCGCGCGATTCCCCTGGTGCTGGTCAACGGCCGGGTCTCGGAGCGCAGTTTCTCGCGCTGGCGGTTGGCGCGGCCGCTGATCGCCGATCTATTGGGCGGGTTCGCGCTGTGTCTGGGCCAGTCGGAGGTGGACGCCGAGCGTCTGCGCGCACTCGGCGCAAGCTCCGCGCGCTGTCTCGGAAACCTCAAGTTCTCCGCGGCCCCGCTGCCGGCCGACGCGGCCGAGCTCGAGCGACTGAGGGGCGCGCTTGGCGAGCGGCCCCGGTGGCTCGTCGCGAGCTCGCACGCGGGCGAGGAAGCGGCCGCCGGCCGGGTCCACCGGCGCGTCCGCGCCCGATTTCCCGAGCTCTTGACGATCGTCGTTCCCCGCCACCCCGAGCGCGGTCCGGCCATCGCAAAGACCCTGCGCGACCTCGGGCTCGCGGTCGGGTCGCGCTCGCAAGGCGAATCGCCTGGCCCCGGGGTGGACGTCTATCTCGCCGATACCGTGGGCGAGCTCGGCCTGTTCTACCGCCTCGCGCCAGTCGTCTTGGTGGGCAAATCCCTGGTGCCCTTGGGCGGCCAGAACCCGTTGGAACCGGCCCGGCTCGGGTGCGCCGTCCTGTTCGGGCCGCACATGGCCAACTTCGGCGACATTGCCACGCGCATGAAGGCGGCCGCCGCGGCCGA
>JAKZXM010000129.1:0-3507 GCA_047514975.1 Rhodospirillales bacterium | reverse complement strand
CCGGAGCTCGGCTTCCGCGGCCCGAACGACGTTCGCGCGCCTCAGCACCTGGCGTCGTTTCCGCCGTCTCCGTTTTGCGTCTCGCCGCGGTCGTCGTCATCGCGTGCCTTGTCGTCGCCCCCGCGTCGGTCGACGCCCCCGAAAGCGCGATCGCGCCGGCGCCGGTCGGGGCCGAAGAACTCGTCTGCCTGTACGAAGGGGAGCGGGTGTTCGATCACCGAACGTATCCGAGCGTAGATGAGAGTCGCCGAAATCGGTTTTGCCAGGAAATCGTTCACGCCGGCGTCGCGGGCGGCGACGATGTGGTGCATCTCGGTGTAGGCGGAGACCAGGATCACCGGGACGTAGGGGTCGATCCGAGCGCTGCCCTTGCGGATCGCTTTCGTCAGTTCGAGACCGTTCATCGGCGCCATCTGAAAATCGGTGATGACCAGGTCGACGCCGGCCTTCGCAAGGAAGTCGAGGGCCTCCTCGCCGTCCCCGGCTTCGATGACGCGCGATACCTTGAACTCCCGGAGGACGCTCCTCAGGATGGTCCGTATGGGGACGTAGTCGTCGACGATCAGGATCCTGAGCTGGGTGAGGTCGTACTCCGCCATCCGTCTTCTCGTGCGATCCTTCGTTGTAGTCCGTTAGATAGCGCCTTCTCCGCCTTCAAAGCAAATACCCGTATCCGCGATGACCACGGGATCTCGGAGCGGTCGTCGTTGATGACCGGCCTAAGTCGTCGGAGCCGGGGCGATCAACACACTCGGCACAAAACCTCCTCGGCGCGCGCGGGCCGTTCGCCCATGCGCTCGTCGGCGATGGCGACCATGCGGCGGACGACGCGACCGACCATGTCGATCGCCGCGGAATCGACGGTGCGCGCGCGGTCGCCGGGACGGTGATAGGTCTGGAAGATGGTCGGCCGAAACCACGGTATCAGCCAGCGCCAGCGGTCTGGGTGATCGACGTAATCTCGCAAGCGCGCTTCGTCCTCTTGCGGCAGAGCGGTGATGCCGATCGCCGGAATTCCCGCGTCGGCGAAACTCCGGTGGTCGCTCGAGTATCGGGGGACGGCGCCGTGGATCCCGTGGTAGATCTCCTCGGCCTCGGCGGCGGCCGCGAACGCGTCCACTAGAAGCGAATTCTCCGCCGGACCGCGGACGTCCCAAACGCCGAGCGCGTCGCCGATCCCGCAAAGCTCGAGGCTGGCGACGCCCACGAAGCGGCCGAGGTCGTGGCTCCGCGCGTAATGCTTCGATCCAAGACGGCCCGATTCCTCGTGGTCGAAGAAGAGGAAGCGGACGCTCAAGTTGACCGGCGCGCCGTCGTTTCGGATCCGCTCGTAGGCCGCCATCGCGGCCGCGACGCAACTGGCGTTGTCGTTGGCGCCGGGGCTGTTCGGCGCCCGGTCGAAGTGGGCGGCTATGCCGAGCACGTGGCCGCCTGCGCCGATCTCGACGATCACGTTTTCGCCCGCCCGCCCGGCAGCTTCGTACGGCTCCGCCACATACGCGATGGCACGGGCGGCGAGGGCGCGCTTCAAAATCGCGCGGCGTTCTTCGTTCGCCTTCCCCGAAAGAACCTCCACAAGGCGAACCGGGGATGGATCGTCCGAATAATGCGAGAACTCGGGCCCGCGCTCGATGGCGCCGTCGCAGGCCGCGATCATCGGGCCGAGCGCGGCCGCGGCCATCGCGGCGGCGGCGATCCCGATTCCCGGTCTTGGCCTCGGGGGACCCGACGCCGTCATGTGCAACCCGCGAGTCCCCAGGCAAGCAGGCTGAGCAGCGCAGAGAGCAGCCCGCTCGAGAGCAGCGGCTTGTCGTGGACGAAGGCCCCGCCGAGAAACGCACCGAGGAGAGCTGCCAACATCTTCGCCAAGAGCCCGACACCGAATCCCGCGAGACATAGCGCGATCGGCACGTACGGGAGATGGGCCACCCAAAATGCCGGTCCCAGATGGACGCGCCCCCCTTCCAGCGCCAGCCCGATCAACACGTTCAATGCTGCCGCGACCGACCAGGCGCCGTCCGCCGCCGGATAGGCGAAGACGTACAGCAGGACCGAAAGCCCACCCGAGACGACGACGCACGTCCCGTAGGCCGCCGCCAGCGCGAACCCCCGTCCACTCTGCAAGACCCGCCCCAGAACCGCGACCACGATCGGCAGCGCCGTCGAGGCGAAGACCATCGACGCGAGCAAGAGCGCCCACGTCTTCTTCGGTTCGGGATCGGCGACCGCGAAGTGGCCCACGAGGACGGCCACAAACGTGAGAACGTAGCTCACCGGAAGCGCGGCCAGGAAGCCATTGATCGCGCCCCGCAGCCTTCCGGCGCGTCCCCGCGACAGGTTGTCGAAGACGATCATGGTGGAATAGGCGACCATATAACAAAGGGGCGCGACGAGGACGCTTTCCAGCATCGCGAGGCCGACCGACTCCTTGAGCAGTCGGTCCGAGAACGATTGCACGGCGTACGCCGGAACGAAGAAGAAGACCGAAACGCCGAGGAACGTGGCCGCGGCCCGATTGAAAGGCCACGCGGCGCCGATCTCGCCCGAGAGGTTCAGCACCGCGAAGACCACGACAACGACGGCGCAGAACGTCACCAGGAACGGCGAGCCGCCGACGAGCGCGTTGAGGAGCGCCATGGCCGGCAGCACCAGGAACACGAGGCCCAGGAAGAGCGCGTTGAAGAAGGCGCTGCGATCGGCGCCCACGAACAGCGTCTGGATCGCCCACTCGAAAGCCTTCGTCACCGATCCCGTCGCGAGAGCCGCAACCGCGGGCCACGGCGTGCGTGCGACGCATGACCAGAACGCCGTCAGCCGGCGGTGCAAGACGATTCCATGGCGATCCGGACCGAGCTCGAGGGCGACCAACAAGGCTGCGAAGACGGCCCCGACCACGGCCGCCGCGTTCGCCAGCCCGCTTACGAAGCCGAGTCCGCTCATGCGCTCGTCCTACGCTTCCGCGCGCAACGGCCTACGCTTTAGAAAAGCAGCCACGCGGCGAGGCCCAGGAACGTGAAGAACCCGATGATGTCGGTGACCGTGGTCAGCAACACCCCCGACGCGATCGCGGGATCGACACCGCTGCGCTCGAGCACTAGCGGGATCGCGGTTCCGGCAAATCCCGCCACGAGCAGCGTTACGATCATGGCGAGCGCCATGACGACGCCGATCCCGACGCTGGCAAACCAGATCGCGCCGACCGTTCCGGCCAGGATCGCGAACACAAGGCCGTTCGAGCCGCCGACGATCAGTTCCTTGCCGACGACCCGGAACGCGTTGGTCGACGTCAGCTCCTTGGTCGCCAGTGCCCGGACCGCGACGGTCAGGGACTGGGTTCCGGCGTTGCCGCCCATGGATGCGACGATCGGCATGAGGACGGCGAGCGCAACCAACTTCTCGATGGTCGGCTGAAAGAGGCTGATGACTACCGAGGCGACCACTGCGGTGACCAGATTGACCAGAAGCCAAGGAAAGCGGAACCGGGTGGTGTCGATGATGGCGCGGTAG
>JAKZXM010000128.1:0-2873 GCA_047514975.1 Rhodospirillales bacterium | reverse complement strand
AACACCATGATCCCGCGCTTCGTTCACAGCGCCGCACGAACCCAACCCATCCCATACCGGGCGCTCATCGCTGGATGACTTTCATGGATAAGCAGGAACTATAAAGAGAACGTGGCTCGCGCGGGAGACCCTGGCGGCGGGAACCATTGGACATGGACGGCACCGAACTCGACACCTTCGCTGGCGCGGTCCCGGGCCGCTACTGGCATGCGCTCGATGACGGCCGCGTGCAGTGCGATCTGTGCCCGCGCGATTGCCGCTTGCACGAAGGCCAAAGGGGCCTTTGCTTCGTTCGCGCGTGCGAGAACGGGCGCATGGTGCTGACGACCTGGGGCCGATCGAGCGGATTTTGCATCGATCCCATCGAGAAGAAGCCCCTCAACCACTTCCTTCCGGGCACGCCGGTGCTTTCGTTCGGCACCGCCGGGTGCAACTTGACCTGCAAGTTTTACCAGAACTGGGACATCAGCAAATCGCGCGAATTCGACAAGCTTGCCCACACCGCATCGCCCGAGATGATTGCCCGGGCGGCCGAGAAGACCGGCTGTCGCAGCGTCGCCTTCACCTACAACGATCCGACCATCTTTCTTGAGTACGCGGTCGACGTGGCCGCGGCCTGTCGCGAGCATGGGATCAAGACGGTGGCGGTCACCGCGGGCTACATCCACGCCGAACCCAGGGTCGAATTCTACCGGGCGATGGACGCCGCCAATGTCGATCTCAAGGCGTTCACATCGGGGTTCTACAAGAGCCTGTGCTCGGCCGAGCTCGAATCGGTGCTGGAAACACTCACGTATTTGAAGCACGAGACCGACGTCTGGTTCGAGATCACGAATCTGGTCATCCCCGGCCACAACGACGACGACGCCGAGTTCGAGGAGATGACCGGCTGGATCGTCGACAATCTGGGACCCGACGTGCCGGTGCACTTCACCGCGTTCCACCCCGATTGGAAGATGATGGACACGCCCGCGACGCCGCCGGCGACGTTGCGGCTCGCGCGCGAGATCGCGCTCAAGAACGGCGTTCGCTACGCATATACGGGCAACGTTCACGATTCCCGAGGCGGCAGCACCTATTGTCACGGCTGCGGCGAGACTCTGATCGGCCGTGACTGGTACGAGCTCTCCACTTGGAATCTCGCCGCCGACGGCCATTGCGCCAATTGCGGGACCCGGTGCGCGGGCGTCTTCGACGCCCAGCCCGGCAAGTGGGGGCGCAAGCGCATTCCGGTCCGCATCCGGCCGGCGCCTGTGAGCCGCGCCACCGCCTGAAGCGGAAACGCGGGCCGGACAGCCGGTTCCGTGAACCCTCCCCATGACAGGGCGCGGCCGAGATGTTAGAGGTCCGCCGCTGCCGGTTCACACGACGCGGTCGTCATCACCCCGAACGATGTCCCGGAAACGGATCGCCTTCGCCGCCAAGCTCGCCGTCTCCGGCGCCCTGTTCGGATTCCTGCTCTCCCGCGTCGAGATCGGCGATCTGACGGCGCGAATTGCGGGAGCGACGCCCGGGCTTTTCGCCCTTGCGGCCCTCGTTCTGGCGGCCCAGGCGATTGTCTGCACGTTGCGGTGGAGCGCCGTCCTGAACGCGATCGAGGCGCCGCTCAAGTTCCTCAAGGTGCTGCAGATTTTTCTGATCGGCACATTTTTCAACCAGACCCTGCCGTCGTCGGTCGGCGGCGATCCCGTGCGCATGTACAAGGCCCACCGCGCCGGCCTCAGCGTCGCCGGAGCGGTCAACGGGGTGATGCTGGAGCGCGCGGCGACGGTGGTGGGCCTCGTGATCCTGGTTGCCGCGACCCAGCCCGTGTTCGCGGCCCGCGTCGGCGACGCTGCGCCCTGGATGGCGCCCGCAGTCGCGCTGTTCGCCCTCGCCATGGTGGCGGGGCTCGCGCTTGTCATGGTGCTCGATCGGCTGCCCGAGCGGTTCCACCGTTGGCGCGTGGTGCGCGGCATGGCCGCGCTCGGCCGCGATAGCCGGCGCTTGTTCCTGTCGCCGGTGCACGCCGGCAAGGCGATCGGCTGGTCGGTGATCGGGCACGCGAACATCGCGTTCGGCGTCTCTCTGCTCGCCGCCTCGATGAAGATCGACGCGGACTGGCTCGACTGCATGGCGTTGGTCCCGCCGGTGCTGCTGGTGACCACCATCCCGATCTCGATCGCCGGTTGGGGCGTTCGCGAAGGCGCGATGGTGGCGGGATTCAGGTTCATCGGCGTCGCGACCGCCGACGCGTTGGCGCTTTCGGTCCTGTTCGGCCTTCTGGTGATCGCCCTCAGCCTGCCTGGCGGCGCGATCTGGCTGTTTTCCGGCGAGCGCCTCGTCGCGGAACACATCGAGGCGCTTTCGGCCACCGAGCGCACGCCGAGCGTCGAGTAGCGTCTCCGTCCGGCCTCAGTCCGGAATGTCGGTCGGTAAGTCGTAGCCGGGATAGGGCCACGACGTCATCACCCGCCAACCGTCGTCCGTCTTCTCGAGAAGATAGGACGCGCCCGAAGGCATCTCGGCGCCTAGAAGCGCCCGCACCTCGTCGGATTGGGTATGAACCCACGCGTGGGTTGACCGGGAATCGGCGAACTTCCCAGGCAAATTCCGTCGGTTGGCGAAGATATGGTGCTCGAAGACCATCGCCACGTCGGGATGCAAAAGGTAGCGAACGAACTTGGCGTAGAAACCCACGTCGCCGGGGTCGAACACGGCGAGCCGCGCGTCGGGCGGCAATATCCGCACGAGCTCGGCGCCCACCGTGCGAACGTATTGCTTGGGCGGGTGCAGATCGAATCGGACCTTGTTCACCAAAACAACCGGCGCGGCGAGCACCAGGACGGTGGCCAGCCATGCGGCCCGGAACGCGGGCAGGCGCGCGCCATGGC
>JAKZXM010000127.1:0-7443 GCA_047514975.1 Rhodospirillales bacterium | reverse complement strand
CCCGCGCCTTTACCATTCCTTCCGCCCCGGCTCGGTATTCATCGTCGGTCTCCGGTCACGCCGGGTGCATTGTCTCTGGGCGGCGGCGAGACCTCAACTGGCGCGACGCCCCTGCCATCGGGCAAGCCGGCACTTGGCACCGGTCTGGAGTGCTTTATAGTTAACCGAATGGTTAAGTATCAAGAACACTCCCTGAACCGGACCTTCGCCGCCCTGGCCGATCCGACCCGGCGGGCCATCCTCGCCCGGCTCGCCGAGGGCGAGGCGACGGTCGGGGTTTTGGCGGGCCCGTTCGACGTCTCGTTGCCCGCCATTTCCAGGCACTTGCGGGTGCTCGAGGGCGCCGGCCTGATCACCCGGCAAAGGCTGGGGCGCGTGCGTCGCTGCGCGATCCTGCCGGGCCCGATCGTGGCGGCCGATGCGTGGATCGATCACCTCCGGCGGTTCTGGGAGGGACAGTTCGATTCGTTGGAGAGCTATCTGGACGAGAAACCGAACCCGAAAGGAGGGAAAAATGACCAATCCGGAGACGACGGCGGCGGAAATGATCGACGATAGGCCGGTGCTTCGGCTGCGGCGAACCTTTGAAGCTCGGCGCGAGAGCGTGTTCGACGCCTTCACCAAGCCCGACGAGCTGGCCAAGTGGTGGGGGACCCAAGGGGATGACCACGCCGGTCGCGGAAATCGACCTTCGCACCGGTGGCGCGTACCGGTTCGACATGGCCGAGCCCGACGGGGGCATCCACCGTCTCACGGGCGTCTTTCGCGAGGTGCGGCGGCCCGAGAAGCTGGTCTACACCTGGATGTGGGAGGAGGGTGACTTGGCCGGCGTCGAGACCCTGGTCACCATCGAGTTCGCCGATCTGGGCGCGGCCACCGAGCTTACGCTCACCCACGAGCTTCTGCCGAGCGAGCGCGCCTGCGAGCTTCACGAGCAGGGTTGGACGAGTTCGTTCGACTGTCTCGACGAATCCTTGGCGGGAGCCTGAGACCATGGCCGACGTCACAATTTTTGGCGTGCCGCAAAGCTCTTACGTCTGGTCGGCGCGCATGACGCTCGAGGAGAACGGAATCGCCTACGACCTCGAGGCCCGCGACTGGAAGCAGCCGGAATATCGCGCGCTCCATCCCTTTGCCCGCATGCCCGCGTTCCGCAACGGCGATCTGACTTTGTACGAGACCGCGGCCGTCATGAACTATGTGGACGGCGTGCTCGGGCAGGGCGCGTTGACGCCTTCGGACGGCGTCGAGCGCGCGCGCATGATCCAGTGGATGAGCGCGATCAACGACTATTTCTACGGCGATATAGTCCGCGGCTGCGTCCTCGAGTACGTCTTTCCGTCGGGACCGGACGGTCAGCCTGACCGCCGGAAGATAGAGACCGGGCTCGAGGCCGCCCGCCACCACTTCGACGTCGCCGATGAGGCGCTCGCGCAAACGTCCTATCTCGCGGGCGGGGCGCTCTCGCTCGCCGACATCCTTCTGGCGCCCATCGTGTTCTACGCCGCGGGGCTGCCCGAGGGCGGGCCGTTGATGGCGGAGCGGAAAAACCTTGGCCGCTGGTTCGCCGAGCTGTCGGCGCGGCCGAGCTTCAAGGCGACCGTCCCGCCGCCGCCCCAGTCTTGACGGCCGTGCTTCAGAAAAAAGGGTAGGTGACCAGCCCGTCGACGAGCTTGGGATCGAACCAGGTGGACTTGGGCGGCATCACCAGGCCGCAATCGGCGATCGCCATCAGTTCGCGGAGCGACGTGGGATAAAGCGCAAACGCGACTGCCGCCGCGCCGCCGTCCACCGCGCCCTCGATTGCCGCGAGCCCGTCCGCGCCGCCGACGAAGTCGATCCGCGAATCGCGGCGCGCATCCCTGATCCCAAGGATTGGGTGCAGCAGACACTCGCCCAGTACGCTCACGTCGAGCGCGGCGACGGGGTCTTGCGGCCGCGGCGCGTCACGGCGCAGCGCGAGGCGGTGCCAGCGGCGATCGAGATACATCGCGAACTCGCCCGGCCCGCGGGGCTCGGCGCGGCCATCGCCCTGCGTCACGTCGAACCGTTCACGAACCGCCGCAACGAAGGCCTCGGGCGAATGGCCGCCGAGCGACCGAACCAGGCGGTTGTACGCCAGGATGCGCACCTGGTCGTCGGGAAAGCTCGCGATCAGAAAGGATTCCCACGCCTCGTCCCGGCCGCCGCCCTGCGTCCGCCGCCGGTTCGCGACCCGCGCCGCCGCCGCCGAGCGGTGGTGGCCGTCGGCGATATAGAGCGCGTCCATGCCCTCGAAGGCCTCGGTCAGGCCCGTGATGTCGCCGCGATCGTCGACCACCCACAAGCTATGGCGGACGCCGTCGGCGTCGGTGACATCGTCCGCCGGCGGCGCGCCGCAAATCCGCTCGGTGATCCCGCCAACCCCGGAATCGGCGCGATGGACGGCGAACACGAGCCCCGTCTGGGCGTCGAGTGCGTCCATGTGGCGTGCCCGGTCCTCTTCCTTCTCGGGCATCGTTAATTCGTGGCGGCGGATACGGCCGCTTTCGTAGGCCGCGATCGAAGCGGCCGAGACGACGCCGGTTTGCTGGTGGCCCGCGCAAGCCACGCGATAGACGTAATATCGCGGGCCCGGATCGCGCTTCAGCACCCCCGCTTCGATCATCTTCCCGAGCGCGCGGCGGGCGCCTTCGTACGTTTCCGCGCCGTAGGCATCGGCTTCCGGCGCGAGATCGATCTCGGCCCGGGTCACGTGGAGGAAACTCCACGGCTTGCCCGCCGCGTGCGCGCGCGCCGCGTCGACGCTCAAGACATCATAAGGCGGCGACGCGACGTCCGCGGCCCGCGCCGCGGACGGCCGCAGCCCCGCGAAGGGGCGAATCAGGGCCACTTACTGGGCCGCGAGCGGCGGCAGGCCCGCGAAACCATCGGCGAGTGCCGCCTCGTCGAGTTCCTCGTCGACGAGCGTGCCCGCCAGATAGTCCGTATAGGCCTGCATGTCGAAGTGTCCGTGGCCACAAAGGTTGAACAGGATCGTTCGCGCCACGCCCTCTTCCTTGCACACCAGCGCCTCGTCGATCACGGCCTTGATCGCGTGGGTCGGTTCCGGGGCGGGAACGATGCCTTCCGCTTGGGCGAACCGAACGCCCGCGGCGAAGCATTCACCCTGGCGGTAGGCGCGCGCCTCGATGAGGCCGAGTTCCTTGAGATGGCTGACCAAGGGCGACATCCCATGGTAACGGAGGCCGCCCGCATGAATGCCCGGGGGCACGAACTGCGATCCCAGGGTGTACATCTTCACGAGCGGAGTCAGGTGGCCGGTATCGCCGAAGTCGTATGCGTACCGGCCGCGCGTGAGGCTGGGGCACGCGGCCGGCTCGGCGGCGATAACGCGCACGTCCTGGCTGTCGCGGAGCTTGCGTCCCAAGAAGGGGAAGACGAGGCCTGAGAAGTTGCTGCCGCCGCCGGTGCACCCCACCACGATGTCGGGATAATCGCCCGCCATTTCCATCTGCTCGATCCCCTCGCGGCCGATCACCGTCTGATGCAGGAGCACGTGGTTGAGCACGCTGCCAAGCGAATACTTGGTGTCGTCGTTCTGGGCCGCGACCTCAACCGCCTCCGAGATGGCGATCCCGAGGCTGCCCGTGGACGCCGGGTCCTTGGCGAGGATCGCGCGGCCGGCCGCGGTCTCCTCGCTCGGGCTGGCCACGCAGCGTGCGCCGTAGGTTTCCATGAGGGCCTTGGGGTAGGGTTTCTGCTCGAAGCTCACGCGCACCATGTAGACGTCGACCTCGAGCCCGAACAGCGCGCCCGCGAACGCCAGCGCCGACCCCCACTGCCCGGCGCCGGTTTCGGTGGCCAGGCGCGCGGTCCCCTCTTCCTTGTTGTAGAAGGCCTGGGCGACCGCCGTGTTCGGCTTGTGGCTTCCCGCCGGGCTGACTCCTTCGTACTTGTAATAGATCCGGGCCGGCGTCTCGAGGGCGCGTTCCAGCCCTCGCGCCCGAAAAAGCGGCGTCGGCCGCCACAGGCGATAAACGTCCCGCCACCGGACCGGGGATTTCGATCTCGCGCTCGGTGCTCACCTCCTGACCGATCAGCGCCATCGGAAACAGCGGCGCCAAGTCGTCCGGGCCGATGGGCTGGCCGGTTCCGGGGTGGAGCACCGGCGGCGGCGGTTGCGGAAGGTCGGCGGTGATGTTGTACCAGGCCTTCGGTATCCGCTCCTCGGCCAGCACGTACTTGACGGGGTCGCTCATTTCGGATCCCCCCACATTCCTTGCCGCCCCACGACGGGCGGCGGGACCGATCGGCGTTTGGCGCGCGGCGCGCGCGGCAGCTCAACCCTTTTCGATTCGAAGCGCGACGAATCGCAGCCCGCCGCGCTTGCTTTCGACGAGCAGGAGGACCGACTTCTGGCCGGCCGATCTCGCCTTTTCGACCTTGGCCGCCAAGTCTCGCGGCGAGGCGACCTCTTCCTGGCTGACCTCGACGATGACATCGCCGGGGCGCAGGTTCTTGTCGGCGGCCGGACCCGACGCGTCCACGTCGGTGATCACGACTCCCTTGGCGTCCTCTTCGAGCTCGAAGCGTTCGCGAAGCGCCGGCGTCACCTCGGAAAGGCTGAGACCGATGTCCTTGTTGGTGGTCTCGCCGCTCTCGGTGCGTGACGCGACCACGGTCTCTTCTGCCTTCAACTCGCCGACGGCGACGCTCAGGCGGGTCTCCCCGCGATCGCGCCAGACGACGACGGCGACGTCGCGCCCGACCGGGGTCTCGGCGACGATTCGGGGCAGACGGCGCATTTCCTCGACCTCGCGGTCGGCGAACTCGACGATGACGTCGCCCGGCTTGACGCCGGCCTGCTCCGCCGGTCCGCCCTCGATCACGCTTGCGACCAGGGCGCCTCGGGGCCGGTCGAGCCCGAGGGTCTCGGCGAGCTCCTCGGTCACCGTCTGGATGTGTACGCCGAGCCATCCGCGGCGCACTTCGCCCGATTCGAGAAGTTGGTCGATCACCGGTTCGGCCGTGGCGCTCGGAATCGCGAAGCCAATGCCGACGCTGCTCCCGGTCGGCGAGAAGATGGCGGTGTTGATCCCGATCACCTCACCGTTCATGTTGAACATGGGACCGCCCGAGTTGCCGCGGTTGATGGACGCGTCGGTTTGAAGGAAATCGTCGTAGGGACCTGCGTTGATGTCGCGTCCCCGGGCCGAGATGATCCCGGCCGTCACTGTTCCGCCGAGCCCGAACGGGTTGCCGATCGCGATGATCCAGTCGCCCACCCGCGTCGCGTCCGAGTCCCCGAAGCGCACAGAGGGCAGTTCGCCTCCGGCCTCGACCTTGAGCACGGCGAGGTCCGTCTTCCGGTCGCGCCCCACGAGCTTCGCCTCCAAGCGGCGATTGTCGTGGGTGATGACGGTGATCTCGTCGGCTTCCTGGATGACGTGGTTGTTGGTCACCACGTAGCCGTCGGGATCGATGATGAAGCCCGAGCCCAGCGACGTCGCCCGCCGGCGTCCCTGGGGCGGCTGGTTGCGCTCGAAGAACTCCTTGAAGAACTCCTCGAACGGCGAACCGGGCGGAAGCTGCGGTAGCTCGGGACCGACGCGGCCCTCGATCCGCTGGGTCGTCGAGATGTTGACCACCGCGGGCAACAGCTTTTCCGCGAGATCGGCGAAATTCTCGGGTGCGGCGCCGGCGAAGGCCACGCTGGACGTCATGAATCCGGCCACAATGGCCAACACCGCTACCATCGCCGCCGTTCGGGTCCGCGCACCGCACGGCCCGGTTCGGGGGCTGGTGGCGCCGTTCGCCTGTTCCATCGCGCGAATCACGGCATTCTTCTCCTTAAGTGCAATTCGGGCGGTCGTCATCATAGATGATTTCCGCGTGCCTGCCATTTAGTCTTCACGTCCGAGGCATGCAAGACCGGTCGCCGGATCCTCGGATCGCGCTCCCTTCATCCCCTGACGAGCCAGACGATCCCCACCCCCGTCGCGGCCATGACCAGGCCCGCGTTGCGAAGCCTGCTCGGCGGCTGGGTCTGGAGGACGGCCATCATCCGCTTCATGCCGTCGGGGAAGAGCGCGTACAAGGTCCCTTCGATCGCGATGGCGAGCGCGAGCGCGGTCAAGAGATCCGACATGATTCCTCGCGTGAAGTTGGCGCATCGGGCGCCGGTCCGACCCGGTCCACGACCCGGCGCGGTGATCCGCGCACCGGCGAAGGCTGCGCCTATTACTCGGTCGGTCGCTCGCCGGTGATGTCTCCGAAGAACCGGAAGAAGTCGCTGTCGGGGCTCAATACCAAGGTCGTGTCGTCCGGGCCCATCGCCTTGCGGTAGGATTCGAGCGATCGCAGGAACGAATAGAACTCGAATCCCGTGTTGTGGGCCTCGCCGAGAATCCGCGTCTGGGCGGCCTCGCCCTCGCCGCGCAGGATCTCGGATTTCTGGTTCGCGTCGGCGAGTATCACCGTTCGCTTCTTGTCGGCGGTGGCGGTAATTCGCTGCTTGATCTCGTCGCCCTCGGCGCGCAGCAGGTTGGCCTCGCGCTCGCGCTCCGAGCGCATCCGGTCGAAGACGTTGTTGGCGATTTCCTCGGGCAGGTCGGTACGCCCGATGCGCACGTCGACGATCTCGATGCCGAACCGATCCTGGGCGACCGTATTCACCTGGTCGTGGATTTGGCGCATGATTTCGTTGCGCTCGGGCGACAGGAGGTCGGTCAAGGGGTGGAGTCCGACCACGTTGCGAACGCTCGAGTTCAAGATCGGCCCGAGGAGGTCGCGGAGCCGCCTCTCGTTATTCGCCGACTGAAAGAAACGCAATGGTTCGATGATTTTGTAGCGCGCGAAGGCGTCGACGTTGATGCGCTTCTGGTCCGCAAGCAGGACCCGTTCGGCCGGCGGGTCCATGTCGAGGATGCGCTTGTCGAACCTTACGACTTTTTGGACGAACGGAAGCTTCCAGTTCAGGCCCGGTTCGCGAATCCCATCCAAGGGCTTACCCAACTGCAGAACGATCGCCTGTTCGCGCTGGTCGATGGTAAACACCGCGCTGTAGGCGACGACGCCGAGGAGGATGACGATCAGCCCAACGATCGCGAGCGGGGTTCTCATTGACCGGTCCCTCCCGTGGCGCGCTTGCGCAGTTCGTTCAAGGGAAGGTAGGGAACGACCCCGGTGCCGCCCTGGGAACCGGTATCGATGATGACCTTGTCGGTGCCCGCCATCACCTCTTCCATGGTCTCCAGATAGAGGCGCTGGCGCGTCACCTCGGGCGCGACCTTGTAAGATTCGTAGACCGCGAGGAACCGCTGCGCCTGGCCTTTGGCCTCGCGCACCAGCTTCTCCCTGTAGGCGGTCGCCCCCTGGATGATCTTCGCGGCCTCGCCGCGCGCCGTCGGCACGACCCGGTTCTCGTAGGCCACGGCTTCGTTCTGCTTGCGCTCCTTGTCC
>JAKZXM010000126.1:0-2895 GCA_047514975.1 Rhodospirillales bacterium | reverse complement strand
GGTCAGGTTGAGCCCGTCGAACTCGGCGTAGCGGTGCTCGAGCTTGGTCAGCATGCGCAAGCCCTGGGCGTTGTGGTCGAAGCCGCCATAATCGGCCATCGCCGTGGCCAGCGCCTCCTCGCCGGCGTGGCCGAAGGGGGTGTGGCCGAAATCGTGCGCCAGCGCCAGCGCCTCCGTCAGGTCCTCGTCCAGCCCCAGCGTGCGGCTGATCGTCCGCGCGATCTGCGCCACCTCGATCGAGTGTGTGAGGCGGGTGCGGTAGTGATCGCCCTCGTGGTAGACGAAGACCTGGGTCTTGTGCTTGAGACGGCGGAAGGCGGCCGAGTGCACGACGCGGTCGCGGTCGCGCTGAAAGGCGGTGCGGTTCGGGCTTTCGGACTCGGGATGGCGGCGCCCCCGGCTCTCGGCTGGCTTGCTCGCGAACGGCGCGCACTCGCGCAGGGCGTCCATCGCCGCAACCTAGCGCGCGCCAAGCCTCCGATCAACGCCGCCGCCCTCGATTGACTTAAGGCCCGCATTGCCTACATATTAGGGTACGCATGACCGAGAACGACGCACCCGTCCGGCTGACGACAAACGCCGCCAAGCAGATCGCCCACATCATGGCGGCCGAGGGCGGCGCGCGAACGCTGCGTATCGCCGTTTCGGGCGGCGGCTGCTCGGGCTTCCAGTATGGCTTCGCGCTCGATGATCCGCGCAAGCCCGATGACGTGGTCATCGAATCGGACGGCGCGACCGTGGTCATCGATTCGGTCTCCCTTCCCTTCCTCGCCGGCGCCGAGATCGACTACGTCGAAGAGCTGATCGGCGCCTCGTTCCAGATCAGGAATCCCAACGCCAGCGCCTCGTGCTCGTGCGGCGCCTCCTTCTCCGTCGGCTAGGCCGGCGTCGCCGCGCCCGCGGGTGGCGGCGATGAAGATCGCCACCTTCAACGTCAACTCGATCCGGGCGCGGCTGCCCAACTTTCTCGATTGGCTCGACGAGGCCCGGCCCGACGTAGCCCTCCTGCAAGAGACCAAGACCCTCGATGAGGCCTTTCCGGCGCTGGAGATCGAGGAGCGCGGCTACAATCTCGCGCTCTCGGGCCAGAAGACCTACAACGGCGTCGCCCTCCTATCGAAGCGCCCGATCGAGGATGTCTTGCGGACACTGCCGGGCGACGATGCCGATACCCAGGCCCGCTACATCGAGGCGGTGACCGACGGCGTACGCGTGGCCTCGATCTACGTGCCCCAGGGCACCGAGCTCGATTCCGAGCGATTCGCCTACAAGCTCGCCTTCTATGAGCGCCTATACGCCCACTTCCGCGATCTCCTGGAGCACGAGGAGGCCTTCGTCATGGGCGGCGATTACAACGTCGCGCCCACGCCCGCCGACGTGCACGATCCGGCGCGCCTCGAAGGCTCGCTGTGCTTCCACCCGGAAGAGCGGCGGCGCTTTCGCATGCTGTGCTGGCTCGGCCTAACCGAAGCCACCCGCGCGCTCAACCCCGAGCCCGGCCTCTACAGCTACTGGGACTACCGCGCCGGCGCGTGGGAAAAGGACCGCGGCTGGCGCATCGACCACTTGCTGCTCTCGCCCCAGGCCGCCGACCGGCTCAGCGCCTCGGGCATCGACCGCGGCCCGCGCGGCAAAGCCAAAGCCTCCGATCACACCCCGGTCTGGTGCGAGCTTTCCGACTAGGTCGCGTACTCCTGAACTAGGAGCCAAACGCACCAATGTCAGCTTTTGACCCACAGCAGACTCTCGCCATGCTAACTAAAGTGGCCTAATTCAGCTCTCCAACAACGCCTTCGCATCTCGGCGTCGCGGAAGTCGTTCTTCTGCCCCTTCAGGTACGGCTTCACTTAAAGCGCCGGCATCAGCCGCGCATCATGGCCGAGGGCCTGCAATCGCCGGCTCAGATGGTGGGCACCGACGCAGGCTTCCATGCCGATCAGACAGGGCGCCTTGTTCGCCAACTGCACCTCGACCTGACCGCGTGAGAGCTTCCGGCGCAAGATAATCGCGCCCCCGTCGTCGAGGCCAATCAGGTGAAACGTGTTCTTGCCGATGTCGATACCGATCGTCGAAACCGCCTCGGTGGATGTCTTGGTCGCCATAACTCATGCTCCTTTCGATGATGTGCAGCCTATCATCGGGGCTACACCCGGGAGCACGGTCGGTCCATCCCATTAGCGGACCATAGCAGCGATCGAATCGCATTGCCCTACCGAGCGGGACGCATTGCGAGGCGGCGCTTGCTAATCCAAGTATTCATAATGACTGCAATGACAATGACGGCACCAACGAATGTATCAAGGAAGAAACCCGGAAATCGAAGTAGCAAAAGAACATCCTCAATAGTGAATAGAAACACCGTACCAACAAAGATTCCCAGTACGCCGCCCCTTCCACCCTTGAGAAATACACCGCCGATCACACAGATCGCGATCACCCTCAGCTCGAAACCCAAGCCCTGCGATGCGCTGGTGGTACCGATCCGCGTTGCGCTGATGATGCCCGATAGCGTTGCCCCGAAAGCGGACAGCATGAAGGCGATAACCTTTACCCTGTGAACGTTCACGCCCACCGCGATCGCGGCGATGACGTCGCCGCCGACCAAATAGAAGTGATTGCCAAGCTTGGAGCGGTGCAGGATCAGACCTGCGGCCACCGCGAGCCCGACAAACCAGATGAACTGGGCCTGTACGCCCAGTACGGACCCAGTCAGGAGTTTCTCGAACACCTCCCCCGTGACGAATGATTGAGACGCGCCTTCCGAGATCCACCTGATCATTCCCCGTACGACAAGCATGCTCCCTAGCGTCGTGACGAAGGACGGGATATCAAATTTGACCGTGACCATGCCGTTTACGAAGCCGATCGCCAGACCCAGCAACAGCGTCGCGGCGA
>JAKZXM010000125.1:0-4748 GCA_047514975.1 Rhodospirillales bacterium | reverse complement strand
CGCCGGGGGCGATGGCGTCGACGGTGTATCTGGGATTGGTTCCGACGGCCCTGGCGATGGTCCTGAGCTTCGAGCTGATCGCCATCCGCGGTGCGACGTTCATGTCGCTGGCCAACTATCTGGTGCCGTGCACGGCGGTGTCATTGGGATGGTTGTTTCTGGGCGAGACCGTCTCGGCGTACATGCTGGGCGCCATGGCGGTGATCCTCGGCGGCATCGCCGTGACGACCCTGGCGCAGCCGCGCCGGGCGCGCGCCGCCGCGCCGCCCGGGGCGCGATGAGCCCGGTTCCACGGCGCGCTCTCAGTGGTAGAGCGCGTCGAGCGCGTCTCCGTAGATTGCGACGATCTTGTGACGCCGAATCTTCAGGGTCGGCGTCAATTGCTCGTTCTCGATCGTGAAGGGCGCCTTCGCGATCAGGAAATGGCGAACCCTCTCGATCGCAGACAGCTGTTCATTGACCCTTTCCACGACCGCCGCCAGCGCGGAGTGGAATTCGCGGTCTTCCGACAGCGCCGTCGGCTCCGGTGCCTTTCCGTGCTGGTCGGCCCAGGCGCCCGACCATTCCTCGTCGGGAACCAAAAGGGCAACCAAGTGTGGGCGGCTGTCGCCGGCGACCATGGCTTGGGCGATCTCCGGCGCGAGCGTCAGAATCCCCTCGACCCGCTGCGGCGAGACGTTGTCGCCGCCGGAATTGACGATGATGTCCTTTTTGCGGTCCGTGATCTCGATGTAGCCGTCTTCGTCCACGCGGCCGACGTCGCCGGTGTGGAGCCAGCCGTCGCGGATGACCTCGCCGGTGGCTTCGGGGTTGCGCCAGTATCCCTGCATGACGAGTTCGCCCCGCACCAGGATCTCGCCGTCGTCGGCGATGCGAACCTCGGTGTCGGCGACCGCCGGGCCGACTGTGTGTATCTTCACCCGGTTGGGACGATTGACGCTGATGAGCGGCGCCGCCTCGGTCTGGCCGTATCCTTGAAGGATCTTGAGGCCAAGCGCGGTGAAGAAGACCCCGATATCGGGGTTGAGCGGCGCGCCTCCCGAAACCAGCGCCTTGAGGCGGCCCCCGAATCGCTGGCGCACCGTCTTGCGTACGAGGCGATCGAGAAATGCGTCGGTTACGTGCTCACCAAAGGTCAATCGCTCGCGCGCCTCGTAGCGCTTGCGTCCCAGTTCCACCGTCTTTTCGAACAGTTTCTCGGAAAGGCCGCCCTTGGCGTGGATTCCCCGAACCAGGCGGGCGTGGAGGGTCTCGTAGAGCCGCGGCACCGCCGTCATGATGGTGGGCCGGGCCTCCACCATGTTCTTGGACAGAGCCTCCATTCCTTCGGCGTAGTAGATCTGGGCGCCGATGGACATGGGAAAGAACTGGCCCGCCGTGTGCTCGTAACTGTGCGACAGCGGCAGAAACGAGAGGAACACTTCGTCGCCGAGTCCGAGTTCGAGCAAGGCGTCGTACGCGCCGCGGCAGTTGTGCAGAATGGCGCCGTGATGAAGCATGACGCCCTTGGGCGCCCCGCCGGTGCCGGACGTGTAGATGATACAGGCCGTCTCGTCGTGTCCCCAACTCTCCGCCTCCGCCTCCGCCTGGCCCGCGCCGGTTGCCGCGATCACTTCGTCCCAGGCGTGCAGGGACACGCTCAGATTCTGGTCGATATCCGGAGGCTCCATGGCGACGACGAACCGCATGTCGTCGGACTTGTGGGCCGCGGGGAGAAAGTGCTCCGAAAGCCGCCTCGTCGAAACGATAGCGCCGCGCGCGCCTGAGTTGACCGCAATGTGCAGGTGATCGGCCTCGGTGTTGGTCACATAGGCCGGAACGGTAACCGCACCGATCGCCATGATCGCGATGTCGGCGATCAGCCATTCGGGGCGGTTCTCCGAAACCACGATGACGCGATCGCCCTTCTGGACCCCGAGTTCGCGCAGGCCCGCGGCGAGCCCACCGACCCGATCGGCACTCGCGCGCCAACTCAGGGGATGGTACGCGCTTCCGGCGTTCGCCCACAGGAACGGTTGATCCGCTTTTCGGGCGGCCGTTTCGAAAAACATCGCCACCAGATTTGGCCAAGTCCGCTGGTCCATGAGTTTCCAATCCTTTGAATGCCGCAATTGAATGCCGCAATGCGTGCGCCGCCGCGAGGGGACGAAGCCAGCTTCAAACGGCGCTGGCCCGCAAGGCAATCATTAAGGCGTCAGTCGGCGGCGGGCCGCCCCGCAACCGATTCCGGGCCAAGCGACGCCCGCAACGATGGGAGAGTTGTGCATATTCGGACACCTTGGAATTTCGGCGCGGAACATGGTGCTGTCACCTACCGAAACGCGAAGACGCTAAGGAAACATATCATCGATGGGTGCCGTCCAGCAAGTGCGGTGCCGCGGCACGGGGCGGTTACGCCGCGGGCGCCGCGGTCGCGCCCCTCTACTCGCCCGAAGCATGAGTTCGGCGCGGATCGCTCGTCGCCGCGCCTGATCGTCCTCCCGGCTGCAGACGCGTATCGAGCTGCCGGTGGTGCGTGCCGCGGAATCTCCGCCTATAGTAGCGCGCGCTTGATTCCATGCCACGAAGGCTGACATGACGGCCGACGACCGGTTCCAAGAAGACGCATCCCTCGCGGGACGCGTCAAACGATACGCCCGCGTCGGCACGGCGGTCGGCGGCCTCGCCGCCCGTTTCGCGGGCGGGCGCGTTTTCGGGCTCGAGTTCGACCGCGGCGAGCACGCGGTCCAGATCAAGAACGCGCTTGGCGGTCTCAAGGGGCCGCTGATGAAGGTGGCGCAGATCCTTGCGACCGTCCCCGACGTGCTGCCCGAGGAATACCTCCAGGAACTGGGTCAGCTTCAGACCAACGCGCCGTCCATGGGCTGGTCGTTCGTGATGCGGCGCATGACCGCGGAGTTGGGCCCCGATTGGCGGGACGCCTTCACCTCGTTCGAACACGAAGCCGCCGCGGCCGCCTCGCTTGGGCAGGTCCACCGCGCGCGCGGCGTCGAAGGCCGCGACTTCGCCTGCAAGCTGCAGTATCCGGACATGCGCCCGATCGTCGAGGCCGACCTCAACCAGCTCAAGGTGATCTTCTCGATCTACCGTCGCTACGACTGCGGAATCGATCCGACCGAGATTCATGCCGAGCTTTCGGCCCGGTTGCATGAGGAGCTCGACTACCGCCGGGAAGCGGCGAACCTGGCATTGTACGGGCGCATGCTGCGCTGCGAAGAGGGCGTGCACGTGCCCAAGACGGTTCATGCGTTGTCGTCGGATCGGCTGCTCACCATGACCTGGCTGGACGGCGAGCCCCTGCTCGCGTTCAAGGGCAAGCCCCAGCGAATTCGCAATGCCGTCGCCACGAACATGTTTCGCGCGTGGTACGTCCCGTTCTACCGGTACGCCGTCATCCACGGCGATCCACACCTCGGAAACTACTCGGTCCGTTCCGACCAATCGGTCAACCTCATGGACTTGGGATGCATCCGGGTTTTCAAACCCACCTTCGTCACCGGCGTGATCGATCTCTACCGGGCGCTATGCGACGACGACGAGGACCTAGCCGTGCATGCGTACGAGACCTGGGGTTTCGTCGGACTGGAGCGCGAACTCATCGACATCCTGAATCTTTGGGCGCGGTTCGTTTACGCGCCCTTGATGCGCGATCGGGTCCAACCGATTCAGGAAAACGAGGGCGGCGTCTACGGCGCCCAGGTGGCGTCCAAGGTGCACCAGGAACTGCGTCGGGTCGGCGGCGTGAAGCCGCCGCGCGAATTCCTGCTCATGGACCGTGCTGCGATCGGGCTCGGGTCGGTGTTTCTCCATCTCCGCGCGCGGTTGAATTGGCACAGGCTGTTCCACGGCCTGATCGCGGACTACGACGAACGCGCCCTCGCGGCGCGCCAGCGCAAGGCCCTGAAAGCCTGCGCGATACCCTTGCCCGGCTGATACCCGTGGTTGCGGCGCGAGCGCGCCGCCCGCGTGAGACCCCGAATGGACCGCGACGCCCCCCCCCGGCTCCGCTCCGTCGAGGCGCAGCACCCTCGCCGGACCAGTGCGCGCTTTTTCGGACAATCTCGACGGCGTCCTGTGGATGCTTGTGGCGGTCACATTCTTTACGGCCGGCGGTCTCGTCATGAAGCATCTCGCCCAAACCGTTCCCATTACCATGATCGTATTCTTTCGAAACTGGGTGGTCCTCGTCGTCGTGCTGCCGATCCTGTTACACAACCCGCCCCAGCGCCTGCGGCCGCAACGGCTGTGGATCCATGTCCTTCGCGCCGTCACCGGGGTGGCGTCGTTTGCCTGCCTTACGTATTCGCTGCGCGAGTTGATCCTCGCGGACGCGATGGCGCTATCGTTCACGACCCCGCTTTGGGGCATCGTGATCTCGGCGTTGTTCCTCGGTGAGGCTGTCCGTCGGCGACGGCTGAGTGCCACGGCGCTGGGGTTCGCGGGCGTGCTGTTCATCGTCCGGCCCCAGGTCGAGATCGACCCGGCGATGCTCATCGCGCTCGCCGGAGCGTTTCTCGCCACCATGTCCATGGCCTATCTCAAGCGGCTGACGGCATCGGAGCCCCCGATCCTGATCATGGTCACCTTCTCGCTGATCGCGACGGCCATGACCGCCGCGCCGGCGGTGCTCGTCTGGAGGCCGCCCACCTCCGCCGAGTTCGGGTGGTTGATCGCCGTCGGCGTGTCCGCGCTCGGCGGACAATTCGGGATGATGCGGGCCTTCACGCGGGCCGACGTGAGCCTTGTGC
>JAKZXM010000124.1:0-3279 GCA_047514975.1 Rhodospirillales bacterium | reverse complement strand
GGCCTACGATCCCGCAGTTAAACCCCATCGTCGCCCTTTCGGCTCGGCGGTCCGTCTGGGTCCGCGTCCCTCTTCCGCGGCGCCTGTTTCGGCAGCAGCGCCCGCATGTCGTGGGCAACCTTGCTCATGAAGGCCGAATCGTCGCCTTCGACGAGCAGCGCGAAGTGCTCGGCCACGGCGTCGAGAATGCCTTTCCGCCAGGCCTTGTCCGCCTTGACGAAATTGCGGAGCACGTGACCGGCGACGCGGTGCTTTTGGCCGGGGTGGCCGACGCCGAGCCGGACCCGGCAGTAATCGGGGCCGATGTGGGCGTGGATGCTCCGGAGGCCGTTGTGGCCCGCGTGGCCGCCCCCGCGCTTGACCCGCAACCGGCCCGGCGCCAAGTCGATCTCGTCGTGCACGACGACGATATGGGCGGGCGGAACGCGAAAGAACTTCGCCGCCTGCGCGACCGAGCGGCCAGAATCGTTCATATAAACCAGCGGCTTGAGGGCCACGATCCGGCATCCGGCGATCCGTCCTTCGGCGACGGAGCCCGAGAACTTGGCGCGGGACTGGCCGAACCGGTGGCGCTCGACAATGGCGTCGAGGGCCATGAAGCCGATGTTGTGGCGGTTCCTGGCGTGACCGGCGCCGGGGTTGCCGAGACCGACCGCGAGAAGCACGCCTGCGCCCCCGCCTGGGCGGCCCTATTCCTCGGCGGGCTTCTCTTCCTCGCCTGCCTCGGCCGCCTCGCCCTCGGCGCCTTCCTCGAGCTCGCCCTCTTCGCCCTCCTCGCCTTCCACCTCTTCTTCCTCGACCGGCAGCAAGGTGGGGGCGGCGATCGTGGCGATGGTGAAGTCGCGGTCGGTGATGGTGGGGCTGACGCCTTGCGGCAGTGCGATGGCGCTGATGTGAATGCTGTCGCCGATATCGAGCCCGGTCAGGTCGAAAGCGATGAACTCCGGGATGCTGTCGGCGAGACACGAAAGCTCGACCGTGTGGCGGACCACGTTGAGCACGCCGCCGCGGCGGACTCCCGGGCATTCGCGTTCGTTCTCGAACACGACCTCGACCTCGACGTTAAGCCGCGTGTCGGCGCCGAAGCGCATGAAATCGACGTGAATCGGCTGGTCCGAGAGGGGATCCAACTGCAGATCGCGGGCAAGCACGCGGTGCTTCTCGCCGCCGACGTCGACCTCGAACACGCGCGAGAAAAACCCGGTCTGGCGGATTTGCTGCGAGAGCGCGATTGGATCCAACGCGATCGGGACGGGGTCTTGGTTGTCGCCGTAGATGATGCCGGGTATCCGGCCGGCGCGCCGAGCCGCGCGGGACGCACCCTTTCCCAGGTGCTCGCGCCGGGCGGCCGAGATTGCCGTCGCTTGCGCCATCGTATTGATCTCCCTCTCTCGTCATCATGCTCGGCGGGGCGCCAGGGGCGCCGCGCCGTTCGATCGGTCCTTAGTCGAACAGGCTCGAGACCGAGGATTCCTCGCTGATCCGGCGGATCCCCTCGGCCATCAACGGCGCGATGGACAACTGTTCCATGTTGTGCGCCACCCGGAGCGCCTCGGTGGCGAGGATGCTGTCGGTGGTGATCAGCCGCTCGATGGGCGACGACGTCACCCGCGCCGCCGCTCCGCCCGAGAGCACGCCGTGGGTCGTATAGGCCGACACCGACGTCGCCCCCGATTCCATCAGCCCGACGGCGGCATTGCACAGCGTGCCCGCGGAATCGACGATGTCGTCGATCAGCACGCAACGGCGGCCGTCGACGTCGCCGATGACGTTCATCACCTCCGAGACGCCCGCGCGTTCTCGCCGCTTGTCGATGATGGCGAGGTCGGCGCCGAGCCGCTTGGCGATGGCGCGCGCCCGAAACACGCCGCCAACGTCTGGGGACACGATCACCAGCTCGGCGCCGTCGAACCGTTTCTGGATGTCATTGACGAAGACCGGCTGGGCGTACAGGTTGTCGAGCGGAATATCGAAGAAGCCCTGGATCTGACCCGCGTGCAGGTCGATGGTGAGGACCCGGTCGGCGCCGGCGACGGTGATCAGGTTGGCTACCAGCTTGGCCGAGATCGGCGTCCTCGGACCCGACTTGCGGTCCTGTCGTGCGTAGCCGAAATAGGGCATCACCGCAGTGATGCGCCGCGCCGAGCCCCGTTTGAGGGCGTCCAGGGCGACCAGAAGCTCCATCAGGTGGTCGTTGGCCGGATACGACGTAGACTGGATGACGAACACATCCTCGCCGCGCACGTTTTCCTGAATCTCGACGAACACCTCCATGTCCGAGAACCGCCGGATACTCGCCTGCGTCAACGGCAGGTTGAGGTACGCGGATATGGCCTCGGCCAGCGGCGGATTGCTGTTGCCGGCGAGAATTTTCATCTCGTGCTTCGCCTCTGCCTCTGACGCATGCGCGAATTTTTCGGAGGTGCCCGCCCTCGTCCCGCTCGCTCGGCCGCCAAGGCGCGTTCCGTCGTCAAGGGCGCCGCGGAATGTATCAGCGCCCCCCGATCCTGTAAACGGCCTCGACGGGCGGATTCAGCGGATTGCCGTGTTCACCGCGTGTTTGACGCCTTTGACCGCGGCCGCGCCGATCACCGCCGCCAAGGGACCCCAGGGGCCGTCGAGGCTTCCGGGGGTCACCGTATTCCCCTGGCGGACCGTTCCGATCTCGGATCCGTCCGCACGGGAGACGATCCAGATCACCTCCACGTACTGGCGGCCTTCGCGCGCCGGTCCGACGGCCACCGTGCCCTCGAGCCAGTAGCTCGCGGACGCGACGTCCTCGGTGACGATCAAGGCGCCCCGGCGCAGGGCCTGCTTGACGGCCGCCGTCAGCGAATCATTGCCGTCCCCCGGCGCGCCCCGGACCGGCACGACGAGAATACGACGAACCGGCGCCTCGACGCGCGCCGGTGGCGCCGCCTCTTCCTCCAAGAGATTGACGATGGCCGCCGCCGCGTCCCGGCCCGTGCGACGAACGACGCGCGGGTCGCCAAAGTCCCATTGTTCGCGCGTCGCCTCGACGCCTTGGGTGTGAATGACGACGATGTCGCCGCCCGATTCGCGAAGCGACCACTCGATGACAACGGCATGGGTCTCGGGGCCGTCGCCCGCACCCGCCGGGGCTTGGCCGCTCAGCGTGTAGCGGCTCGATCCCGTCGCGCGCGCCACCGCCGTAAGGTGCAACGCCGCCAGCCCCTCGGCGACCGAACGCGCGAGCAGACGCGCGAGCGGCCGGGGTGTCCCGGCGACGGCCTCGACGCGGATATCGACGCTGGCGCC
>JAKZXM010000123.1:0-2607 GCA_047514975.1 Rhodospirillales bacterium | reverse complement strand
ATGCTGCGCCGCGGCGTCTACATCACCGATCCCGTATTCCCCTCGCGCATCGGCGGCGAGGCCGCGGGCACCGTGGACGCCATCGGCCCCGGGGTTGGTGGATTCACGATCGGCGACCGCGTCGGCATCGCCCCGCCGCAGTCCTCGGACCGATTCGGCAACTGGACACAAGATTCTGGGAAGTACGGGACGTACGGGGAAAGCACGTTGGCCCCGGTGCACGCGGTGCTGCGCAATCCCGAGAACGTCTCGGACGAGGTGTGCGGCGCCATGTGGGTCCAGTACCTCACCGCTTGGGGCGCGCTGATCGAGTACGCGGGGGTGACCGCCGATGACATCGTGCTCGTCACGGCCGCCACCTCGAGCGCCGGCCTCGCGGGTCTGCAGATCGCCAAGGACGCGGGCGCGAGGGTGATTGCTGCGACGCGCACCGCCGCCAAGAGGGACTTTCTCGCGGACCAGTCGGGGGCCGATGCCGTCATCGTCACCGACGATGAGGATCTCGTTCAGCGGGTCATGGAGATCACCACCGGCCAGGGCTTTACCGTCGCCTACGATCCCGTCGGCGGCCCCTACATCGCGACGCTCATCGCCGCCGCCCAGCCCGGGGCCAAGATCGTCAATTACGGCAATCTACACGCCGAGCCGGTGAACTTCCCGATGCTGCCGATGCTGGCCAAGCGGCTCAATCTCAAGTGCCACAGCTGCTACGACACGGTGCGTGATCCGGACGCGCTCGCTCGCGGCTACGCCTACGTCTTCGACCGCGTCGGCTCGGGGGCGCTGAAACCGGTGATCGCCCACACTTTTCCGCTCGATCAGATCGTCGAGGCGCACCGCTACATGGAGGCCCAGACGCACATCGGCAAAATCGTCGTGACGACGTGAGGCTCAGGTCTTGAAGCCAGCGCCTTGCCGGGTCGGTCCGGCTCAGCCTTCAGGATCGTCGAAGAGTGGGGCGTCCGAGCGAAAGCCGCTCCACGCGAACCAGTAGGCGATGTGGCCCGGAAGGCGCCTGAGCCGCTCCCCGCCCGCGCCGATCAAGGCTTCCTCCTCGACTCGCCAGGTCCGGCCTTCGGCGACCACCTCGCCCAGCCCGTCCGGGGCGGCTTCGAACGTGAAGCCCTCGCGCCGGTAGGCCCGTACCGTGCGCGTCGCGGCATCGCCGATCAGCACCACCGCGGTCTCGCCCACCGTGTCGTTGATCACCCTTCCCCCGTCGAAGGCCGCGAGCGGCCAGGCTTTTTCCATCTCGCCCAGCCGCAAGGCGAAAACGTAGTCCTTGGGCCGCAATCTCGGGTCCGGCGTGAGCGCCGGGAACATCAGGTCGGGGCTTGCGAAATAATCGCCGTAAGGCCGTCCCGGCGTGTAGTCGCGCGCGTACCCGGTATCGAGCGAGAGGACCTTGGTGTGCGGATGGCCGGCGCGCCAGTCCTTCCAGCTGGTGATCACCACCGGGCGGATGGTGAGCTCGATCCCCGAACCGGTGAGCGGCCCCACCACCGGTTGGCCAAGAAACTGGTTCCACAGCGAATTCGTCCCGCGGTCGTACATCAGCTTGTTCGAACGGTAGAGGAAGCCCGAGGAGCCGAAGACGAACGGCTCGGAGCGCCCCGCGACCGCCGTCTCGAACAGAATTCCCGAGCCGCACAGCGTGCAATAGGCGAGCGCGACCGGCACGCCGCCGATCACATCGTTGAACATCTCGTGCCAGTCGAGGATGCGAAGCGGGTAGGCGCGTGCATCGCCATCGATCTCGACGCCGAACACGAGCTCGTCGTCCTCGAGATAGCCGGCCTCGTCCGCCTCGAGGTGCGTGGGATTGACCAGCGCTGGGATGCCGTCCTTTCGCACCCCGCCCCACACGATCTCCTCGAGCCGGATCTCGTGCGCGATCCCCGGCCTCAGGAAAAGGCGGAAGTTCTCGTCGATGATGGCCATGGAATCGGCCTTGAGGGCATCGAAGCCGGCATAGGGCTCGATCTCGGGGTGCGCCTCCTGCCACAGAATCCACTCGTGCCAGGACGCGATTTCGGATTCGCCGGTCAGCGCGTGAAGGGTCGCGTTGATGCCTTCGCGGTCGGGAACGAAACGTAGCGCCTGGATCAGCGCCGCGACCACGTCGGCCTCGCCGCGCTCGGCGAGTGCCGCGAGCGCAACACTGCGCGCGCCACGATCGCGGCCAAATACCATCCGCGCGAGCTCAGCCACGCCCAAGACGGGCTCATCGGCCGCCGTGCCGTCCTGGGCCAAGGTGGGCATCGGCGCCAGCGCGAGGACGAGCAGCCACAACCCGGTTCCGCCGGCACGAAACCTTTTCGCTCTCAAGTTCACGAACGCCACGACGTCCATTCCGTCGCGATTATAGCGCGGCGCCGAGGTCTCGGATTGACTCTTGCCCCCGTTCACGCTTGATTGAAGAGTCCATCGACCCGCCGATGGGCCGCGAGAGGCCATCATGAACGAGCCAACGGCGATCTTCGACGCTACGCGGTTGCGCACGCTGATGGAGCGGGATGGGCTCGACCTCATGCTGGCGACGTCGCGGCCCAACGTCGGCTACCTCTCGAACTGGATTACCCATCACTGGACCTGGGACTGGCCGTT
>JAKZXM010000122.1:0-8469 GCA_047514975.1 Rhodospirillales bacterium | reverse complement strand
GTCATGTGCTGGGCGGGCGCCGACCGGCTCGCGCGCATCGCCGCCCACCTCGGCATGACCGAGCGGGCGAGTTTCTGGCGCGGGCGCGCCGACGCGATGCGCGCACGCATCCTGGAGGCGGCGTACGACGAAAAGCGCAACACCCTGGTCGAAAGCTTCGGGGGCAACGAGATCGACGGCAGCCTTCTTCTCTTGTACGAGCTGCGCTTCATCGAGGCCTTGGATCCCCGCTTCCAGGGCACCGTCAAAGAGATCAAGCGCCAGTTGCGGCGCGGCAAACACATGCACCGCTACGCCCAAGAAGACGATTTTGGCCGCCCGGAAACCGCCTTCAACGTCTGTACGTTTTGGTACATCGATACCCTGAACGCGCTCGGCCGCAGGGACGAGGCGCGCGAGCTGTTCGAGAACATGCTAGGGTGCCGCAACCACCTCGGGTTGCTATCCGAAGATCTCGATCCGGATACGGGCGAACTGTGGGGCAATTTTCCCCAGACGTATTCGATGGTCGGGCTGATCAATTCTGCCATGTTGCTGAGCAAGAGCTGGAGAGAAGCCTTTTGAGCCGCCTCGTCGTCGTCTCGAACCGCGTCGCCAAGGCCACCGACGGCAAGGGTCGGGCCGGGGGGCTCGCGGTGGCGTTGCAGGACGCGCTCAAGAAACAGGGAGGGATCTGGTTCGGCTGGAGCGGAAGCGTCGTCGCCAAGCAGCCGGACAAGCCGGAAATCGTTCAGGCGGGGCCCGTCACCTACGCGACGCTGGATCTCACGCGAAAGCAGTACAACGAATATTACAACGGTTTCGCGAACCGGACCCTGTGGCCGCTGTTCCATTACCGGCTCGATCTCGCGGCCTTCAGCCAACAGAACTACTCGGCCTACCGCGAGGTCAACACCTTGTTCGCGAGCAAGCTCAAGCCCTTGCTCCGGAACGACGACCTGATCTGGGTGCATGATTATCACCTGATCCCGCTTGGCGAGGAGCTGCGCCGCGCCGGCGTCGAGCACCCCATGGGCTTCTTCCTGCACACGCCGTTTCCGGCGATGGAGGTCATGACGGTGCTGCCCTCGAACCTCGAGCTGATTCGGGCGCTCTGCGCGTACGACGTGGTCGGATTCCAGACCGAAAACGACCTGCGCGCGTTCCTCGATTACATCGTCAACGAGGCCGGCGGCGGCATCATGGGGAATCACCTGGTGCACGCATTCGGAAAGACCCTGCGGGTCGAGATCTTTCCCATCGGCATCGACGTCGAAGAACTGGAAAGGACGGCCCAGGAGGTCGGGCGCGCCAAGTCGTCGCGGCGCCTGCGAAACTCATCCAACAACCGCACGTGGATCGTCGGCGTCGACCGCCTGGATTACAGCAAGGGGCTGGTTCAGCGCTTTCAATCGTTCGAACGGTTCCTCGAATCCCGCCCGGCCTATCGGGGCGCCGTCACCTTCGTACAGATCGCCCCGCCCTCGCGCTCGGAAGTCATCGAATACCGCGACATTCGCCACACGCTCGAAGCCGAGGCCGGGCGCATCAACGGCCGTTTCGGCGAGTTCGACTGGGTCCCCATCAACTATCTCTCGAAGAGCTACTCGCGAAACGAGCTGGTAGGCTTTTTCCAGTTGAGCCGGATTGGACTCGTGACCCCTCTCAGGGACGGCATGAACCTCGTGGCCAAAGAGTATGTCGCCGCGCAGAACCCTGAGAATCCGGGTGTGCTCGTGCTATCGCGGTTCGCCGGCGCCGCCCGCGAGCTCGAGGGCGCGTTGATCGTCAACCCCTACGACATCGACGGCGTCGCCGACGCCATCGCCATCGCGCTCAAGATGAACATCGAAGAGCGGCTCGAGCGTTGGAATGCGATGATGCACGTCATGCGCGCCAACACCGTGGCCGTCTGGCGCGACAATTTCATCGAGACGTTGCGCGGCGCACCGTACGAAGTCTGACCGTCATGACGGGTTCCCGCGAGGCGCCGGGCCTCATCGCTGATATCGGCGGAACCAATGTCCGGTTCGCGCTGATCATGGGTCCGGGCGAGCCGGAGAACGCGCGCGTATTGCAATGCCGCGACTTCGACGGACCGGTCGAAGCCGCCGAGAGTTATTTGGGCGCGCTCGGCGGGCGCGGGCGGCCCGACCGGGCGGCCTTTGCCGTCGCCTCGCCGCTCGCCGGCGATACCGTGACCATGACCAACCATCCGTGGTCGTTCTCCATCGCCGAGACGCGCGAACGCTTGGGGCTCGGGACCCTGTGCGTGATCAACGACTTCACCGCCGTGGCAATGGCGGTGCCGCACTTGAGCGACGCCGATCGCGCGCCCGTCGGCGGAGGCGAGGCGGCGCCGGACGCACCGATCGCGATCCTCGGACCGGGCACCGGCCTCGGCGTCTCGGCGCTGGTGCCTGCCGGGGGCGATTGGGTCCCGCTCAGCACCGAAGGCGGTCACGTGACCATGGCGGCGGCGAACGCCCGCGAAGAAGGCGTGATCGCCGGGCTGCGCCGGACCATGGGGCACGTTTCGGCGGAACGCGTGATCTCCGGTCCCGGACTCGTGAACATATACCGTAGCTTGTGCGAGCTGGACGGCGAGCCGCGCGGCCCGAACCTCGCGCCGGACGAGGTGTCGGCGCGCGCCCTCGCCGCCGCGTGCCCGCGCGCGGGCGAAGCGCTCGAGATGTTCTGCGCCATGCTCGGCACCGTCGCCTCGAACCTCGCGCTCAGCCTCGGCGCCCGCGGCGGCGTCTACATCGCGGGCGGAATCGTGCCCAAGCTGGGCCGCGCGTTCGCCGAATCCGGATTTCGCGCGCGCTTCGAGGACAAGGGGCGTTTCTCGGCCTTTGTCGCCGCCATTCCGACGTTCGTGGTGACCCACGAGCTGCCGGCCTTCGTCGGCCTCGGGCGGCTGGTCCGGTCGGGCTAAACCCGGCGACCGTTCACGACTTCGGGCGCGTCAGTTATACGTGCTCTTGACGATTTCGGTGATGGTCACGCCGAGGCGCTCGTCGACGACGATGACCTCTCCGCGCGCGACCAAGCGGTCGTTGACGTAAATGTCGATGGCCTCGCCCACCTTTCGGTCGAGCTCGACGATGGCGCCGCGCCCGAGCTTGAGCAGTTTGCTCACCCGTATGGTGGCGTTCCCCAGCACCGTCGATACCTTGACCGGAATCTCGTAGACCGCCTCGCCCGTGCCCTGGCTCTCGGCCACGGGCGCGGCGCCCACACCTTCCATGCCTTCCGGGGCTTCCGGTGTTTCCGGGGCTTCCGGCGTTTCCGGGGCGTCTGGACCGTCGTTCAGGTCTTCGTCTTCGGCCATACGAATCTCGCGGGCTGAGAGCGGATCGTAGTCGGTTGGATCCGCGACGCGATTCCCATCGACCACGACTTCATCTAGGTATCGCCCAAAACGGCTGTCGCGACAAGTCCGTTGACCGCGTCGGCCTGCGTCCGCGCGCCGCTAATCAAGCCCGGTCGCGGCCGCGCCGAAGCGCGCGCTCGCACGGATCGCGACCTCGCCGTCGGGTCCGAGCGCCCACAGCTCCACCGTCTCGCCACTTTCGCCCGGCCCACCCGCGAGCACGATCGGCTTCCCTTCGAACAGGGGCCGGATGGGTCGGTACGCGAACTCGGCGACCGAGCTTCCGGGACGGTTGCGGAGACAAAGATCGAGCAGGTACGTCGCGATCAGGGGGCCGTGAACGACCAAGCCCGCGTAGCCCTCTTCTTCCGTGGCGTAGCGCCGGTCGTAGTGAATCCGGTGGCCGTTGTAGGTCAATGCCGAATAGCGGAACAGCAGCGCCGCGTCCGGGCGGATGGTCCGCGTCCACGAAGGCGTTTTGCCCGATCGCGGGCATCCCCGCGGCGCCGCGCCAGCGGCGCCGGGACCGGAATAGACGATGCGCTGGTCCTCGATCAGGGCGAGAGAGGAGTCCTGGCGAACCTCGTGGTGAACGTGGACGAAGACAAGCGTCCCGCTGGGCCCCTCCTTGACGGCGACGTCGCTGAGGCGCGATCGCCTTTCCAGCGCGGCGCCCACGCGAAGGGGCTCGAGAAATCGGAGCGCGCCTCCGGCGGCCATGCGCCTGGGCAAGGATACCGGCGGCAGGAAACCGCCGCGCGCGGCGTGCCCGTCGGCTCCCAGCGCGTCCGGGGAGGCCGCCGACAGGCAGTAGAGCCAGTGGCCGCCCGGAAACACCGCATCCCCGGCCCGATACGGCGCATCCTCGCGACCGAGCAGCCCCGCGAGCCGGTCCAGAGGCGCGGACGCGGCGACGTCGGCCACGGTTTCCGTGCGCCCGATCCAGGAGCGAAGCTCGCCTATGTCCGGTGTCGGAACGCCGCCTCCCCTCGCCGCTCGCCGCGCGGGCCGCGCGGGCCGCGAGGGCGTGGTTGCCGATCGCTCACCCATCCGCAAGCCGGTCGACCTTCGCCGCCATGATGAAGTCGTTTTCGTGAAGCCCGCGAATCTTGTGGGTCTGAAACATGACCCGGCAATAACCCCAGCCGATGGTCAGTTCGGCGTGGTGCCCCTCGTCCTCGCACAGCGCGCCGATCGCCTCCGCCAACGCCTGGGCGTTTGCGAAGTCGGCGAAGGTGAAGGTCCGAGTGATCCGGGTGGCGTCTTCGTTCGCCTCCCAGCCGAGCGCGTCCCTCATGTAATCGCGGACCTCGGCGAGCGCGAGGCGCGGCGCGCCCCCGCGACAGGGAACGCAGGTTTTTTCGGCCAGCGACATCACGGCCCTCCTCGCGAGTATGGTCCGCACTCTTTTTGGGTTTCGCGGGCGCCGGCGTCAACGGCGCCGGCTCAATAGGAGCGCGGCAGATCGAGTACGTGTTCGCCGAGGTAGGCGAGAATCAAGTTGGTGGAGACCGGCGCCACCTGATAGAGCCGGGTTTCGCGGAACTTCCGCTCGACGTCGAATTCCTCGGCGAACCCGAACCCGCCGAACGTCTGAAGACAGGTATCGCCCGCTTGCCACGAGGCGTCCGCCGCCAAAAGCTTCGCCATGTTGGCCTCGGCTCCGCAGGGCGCGCCGTCGTCGAAGAGCGCCGCCGCGCGTTCCACCATCAAGGCTGCGGCTTCGGTCGCCGCGTACGCGCGCGCGATGGGGAACTGGACGCCTTGGTTGCGGCCGATGGGGCGGCCGAACACGACGCGTTCGCGGGCATAAGCCGACGCCTTTTCGATGAACCAGCGCGCATCGCCGATGCATTCGGCCGCAATCAGGACGCGCTCGGCGTTCATCCCGTCGAGGATGCAGCGGAAGCCCCCGCCCTCGTCGCCGATCAGGGCTTCGGCGGGGATCCGGAACGCGTCGAAGAATACTTCGGTGGTGGCGTGGTTGATCATGGTGCGAATGGGGCGGATCGTCAGGCCCCGTTCCTCGGCGCCGCGGATGTCCACCAGGAAGACCGAAAGCCCGTCGTGTGGCCTTTCGGCCGATTCGCTGGGCGCGGTCCGCGCGACCAAGAGCATCAGGTCCGAATGCTCGGCGCGCGAGGTCCAGATCTTCTGCCCCGAGACCACGTACCCGTCCGCGTCGCGGACCGCCGAGGTGCGGATGGCGGCGGTGTCGGTGCCGCTTTCCGGCTCGGTCACGGCGAAGGCCTGAAGGCGAAGCTCGCCGGCGGCGATGTCGGGCAGGAAGGCGGCCTTCTGGGCCTCGCTCCCGTGGCGAAGCAGGGTTCCCATGGTGTACATCTGGGCGTGACAGGCGGCGCCGTTGCAGCCCGCGCGGTGAATCTCCTCGAGGATCGCGGCCGCCTCGGTGACGCCGAGGCCGCTGCCGCCGTAGGCCTCGGGGATCAACGCCGCAAGGAAGCCGGCCTCGGTCAGCGCGCGCACGAACGCTTCCGGATAGGCCCGCTCGGCGTCCAGCCGGCGCCAGTAGGACCCGGGAAAACGAGCGCAGAGCGTGCGCACGGCGGCGCGGATGTCGGGGGCGGTGTCGGGCGCGCCTGTGCTCATGCCAGCCCATCGACGATCGCGGCCACGCCGGTTGCGACGGGATCGACGCACGGAAGCCCGGCCCGGTCCTCGGTCTCCTTCAGCGTCCGCTCGGCGGTCTCCGCATCCAGGCCCGACGTGTTGATCGCGACCCCGACGCAACGCGCGTCCGCGTTGGTGAGCCGGGCGCCGGCGAGATGCGCGGCGATGCAGTCTTCGATCAAGGGCACCGGGTATTCGGGCGCGCCGCGCAATCGCGTCCGGCTCGCGTCGTGGCACGCCACCAGGGCGTCCGCCTGGGCCCCGTGCAACAGGCCGAGCGTGACACCCGCATACGAGGGATGGAGGACCGAGCCCTGCCCCTCGATCACGTCCCAATGGTCGGCGTCGTTGGCGGGACACAGCCATTCGGTGGCGCCCGAGATGAAGTCCGAGACGACCGCGTCCACGGCCACGCCGTCGCCGGCGATGAATATCCCGGTCTGGCCCGTGGCCCGGAAATCCGCATTGAGGCCGCGGGCGCGCATTTCGCGCTCGATGGCAAGCGCGGCGTACATCTTGCCGACCGAGACGTCGGTCCCGACGGTGATCAGCCGCCTTCCGGCACGCCGGGCGCCGGTGCCGATGGCAAACGCGCGCGCCGGATCGCGCACCTCGATCAGCTCGCGGCCGAGGCGCGCAGCTGTTTTCGCCAGTCCGGGAACGTCGGATAAGCGGTTGTGCAATCCGCTGGCCACATCCATGCCTGCGTCCAGCGCCCGCGTCATGGTGTCGGCCCAAGCGCGCGAGATGACGCCGCCGCGGTTGGCGACGCCGATCACCAGCGTTCGCGCGCCCGCGTCCGCCGCCTCGGCGACGGTCATGTCCGGAAGACCGACGGAAACCTCGCAGCCCTTGAGACGCAGTTGCCCGACGCACATCTCAGGGCGCCAATGGGCGACGCCGAACGCGGTCTTGGCGGCGAGTTGGTCCCGCGCATCGCCGATAAACAACAAATAGGGCCGACGCAGGGCCACGGGGCGCACCTCCCGGTCCGGCTCGATGGGAATAACGCGGCGGCGCGGCGATCCTAACCCGGATGACCGAACCCGGGCCATGCGTCGTTCGCGCCGTTTCGCCCTCAGCACCCCAACCGGGCCGCGAGATCGCCTAAATCGTCGGCGATGATGTCGAAACCGGCGTCCGCCATCGGCGTGTCCGGCTTGCCGGGGCCGAACTCCAGCGGCCGGCGCACGAAGGCGGTCCGGAAACCGTGCTTCGAAGACGCGATCAGGTCGTAGTTGTGGGCCGCCACCATCATGCATTCCGACGCCTCGACGCCGAGCATGTCGGCGGCCGAGAGGTACGCCTTGGGCTCGGGCTTGTAGGCGCCGGCGACCTCGGCGCCGAGGATCGCGTCCCACGGCAGGCCCGCGTGGCGGGCCAATCCGACCATGATGGCGACGTTGCCGTTCGAAAGCGTGGCCAGCACGTAGCGCGTCTTGAGCCGGGCGAGGCCGGCAACGGCGTCGGGCCAGGGATCGAGCCGATGCCAGACGCGGTTGATGTGGTCGACGTCGGCCTCGCCAAGCGAGGTGATCGCGAACGCGTCCAGCACCGCGACCAGGTTCTCGCGATGAAGGACGTCGAGCTTGGTCCAGGGGCGCTCGCCGCTTCGCACCCGCGCCATGGCGGGATCGTAACGCGCGCGCCAGGCGTCGGCGAACGCCGCCCAGTCCGCGTCCACGCCGTAGGCGCGGCCCCATTCGGGGCCTTCGCGGATGATGGTGCCGCGCCAGTCGACGACGGTGCCGAAGACGTCGAAGCACAACGCCTTGATGTTCGAAAATTCGGCCACGGCTAGTCTCCGCTTCGATGATCCCGGTCAGCGGACCCTAGCACGGCGCCCGCGCCTCAGAGAAACGCAGACCCGCCGTCCCACAGCAGCTTGAGGCCGACGCAAAACAGCAGCGCGTAGACGAAGCGGTAAAAGGGGCGTTCCGGCACGATTCTTTGCACGCGAAAACCCACCCAGACGCCGAGCGGCGCGAGAAGCCCGAGAAAGAACGCGGTCGCGACGTTCTCGGCCGTCCATTGGCCGACGATCCCGTAGGGCACGATCTTCAAGTAGTTGATGGCGAAGAAGAAAACGACGGTCGTTCCGACGAAGATCGACTTGTCCATGCGCTGGGGCAGGAGATAGGCCTGCACCGGCGGTCCGCCCGCGTGCGCGACGAAGCTGGTGTAGGCGGCAAGGGCGCCGCTGAGCCCGCCGAGCAGCAGGTTCGGCGACGAAGGCGCGCGCTCGCTTCCGCGCATGAGGAAATGGTGAAGGGTGAAGGCGATGGCGAGCACGCCGATGAGGATGCGCACCACCGGCACGCTGATGTAGCCGAAGGTCAGGGTTCCGAACGCGATCCCGATCAAGGACCCCGGCACCATGATGGCGATGTTGCGCTTGTCCCAGCGCCGCCGATACGCCCACACCCCGAACAAATCCATGATACACAGGATCGGCAGCATGATCGCGGCCGCCTGGATCGGCG
>JAKZXM010000121.1:0-4266 GCA_047514975.1 Rhodospirillales bacterium | reverse complement strand
GTCACACGGCGTCGCGGTCGCGGCGCACGTGAAGGGACTGGATACCAACGTCCTGTTGCGCCTGCTTCTGCGCGATGACGCCGGTCAGGCGGAACGCGCCGAGCGCTTCGTCGAAGCCAACTGTTCGGCCGACGATCCCTGCCGGATCAACCGAATCGTCCTCGTCGAGACGGCATGGGTGCTCGAGGGCGGCTATGGATACAGCCGCCAGGACGTTGCGAAGATCATCGAAAACATCCTGCGCACCGAAGTGTTCACCGTCGAGAACGCGGCCGAAGCCTGGGGTGCCATCAAGTCCTATCGGGAGAGCGGCGCCGATTTCGCCGACTGCCTCATCGGCGCAATCAACCGGGCGCAAGGCTTCGCCGAGACCGCGACCTTCGACCGCGCGGCGGCAAAGCTCGACCAATTCGTTGGTGTATAGTGCTACGCAAACGACGAGCAATCATCCTTCGGAGCGCGCCAGCATGAGCGAAGCCGATAGCGAGGAAGCCGGGGCCCGGCGCGACTTCATCCGCGAGATCGTCGACGCCGACGTGGCGGGGGGAAAGACGGAGGTCGTGGTCACCCGCTTCCCGCCCGAGCCCAACGGCCACCTGCACATCGGCCACGCCAAGTCCATGTGCCTGAACTTCGGATTGGCCCAGGAGTACGGCGGGCGCTGCCACCTGCGCTTCGACGAAACCAACCCGACCAAGGAAGAGCACGAGTACATCGCCTCCATCCAAAAGGACGTGCGCTGGCTCGGTTTCGATTGGGGCGAGCACCTGTACTTCGCGTCGGGCCACTTCGAGACCCTGTACGCCTGGGCCGAGCACCTGATCGGCGCCGGCAAGGCCTACGTGGACGATCTCTCGGCGGACGAAATCCGCGCCCACCGCGGTACCCTCACCGAGGCCGGGCGCGACAGCCCCTACCGCGGCAGGACGGCGGACGAGAACCTCGATCTGTTCCGCCGCATGCGCGCCGGCGAGTTCGAGGACGGTGCGAGGGTGCTGCGCGCCAAGATCGACATGGCGTCGGGTAACATCAACATGCGCGATCCGGTGCTCTACCGAATCCTAAGCGCCCCCCACCCGCGCACCGGCGAGGACTGGTGCATCTACCCCACCTACGACTTCGCCCACGGCCAGTCCGACGCCATCGAGGGCGTCACCCATTCAATGTGCACGCTGGAATTCGAGGACCACCGCCCGCTCTACGACTGGCTCATCGACAACCTGCCCGCACCCTCGCGCCCCCGCCAGTACGAATTCTCGCGCCTCAACCTGACCCACACGGTGCTCTCCAAGCGCCGCCTCGTCGAGCTCGTCGATGGTGGCCACGTCGAGGACTGGGACGACCCCCGCATGCCGACCCTCGGCGGCCTCCGCCGGCGCGGCATTCCGGCGGCGGCCATCCGCGACTTCGCCGGGCGCATCGGCGTCACCAAAAGCGACAGCATCGTCGAGGTGGCGCTTTTGGAACACTGCGCCCGCGATCTGCTGAACAAGACCGCGGAAAGGCGCATGGCCGTGTTGCGCCCCCTCAAGGTGGTCATCGAGAACTACCCGGCGGGCGAATCGGAAGAGCTCAGTGCGGTCAACAACCCCGAGGACGCCGCCGCCGGCACGCGCCCCGTGCCCTTTTCGCGCGACATCTATATCGAGCGCGAGGACTTCATGGAGGAGCCTCCAAGCAAGTTCTTCCGCCTGGCGCCGGGGCGCGAGGTGCGCCTGCGCTACGCGTATTTCATTACGTGCACGGACGTCGTCAAGGACGACGCCGGGGACATCATCGAACTGCGCTGCACTTACGACCCCGAGACTCGGGGCGGCGACGCCCCGGACGGGCGCAAGGTCAAGGCGACGCTCCATTGGGTGTCGGCGGCCGACGCGATCACGGCCGAGGTGCGCCTATACGATTATCTGTTCACCGAGGCGGCACCGGATGGCGTTCTCGCCGAAAGCCTGAACCCGGACTCGTTGAGCGTGCTCGAGGATTGCCGCCTGGAACCGGCCCTCGCCGATGCCGACACCGGCGAGACGGTGCAGTTCGAGCGCCTCGGCTACTTCTGCCGCGATCCCGATTCCCAGTCCGGAAAGCCGGTGTTCAACCGCACGGTCGCCTTGCGCGACACCTGGGCCAAGGTCAAGGGCCAGCCCAAATAGCGCACGGGGTCTAAGAGTCCGGCCCATAATGTATTGCGTGTTTTCAACGAGTTGGAAGGGTGCCAATGCCAGGAAAGGCGGCGAAGGCGATGCTGGAGCATCGTCGAGGCGTCTTGACGCCGCAGGGGCGCCCTTCCAGCTCGCCCTACGGGAGCCTTGTGTTCGCGCCCCGATGCGTCGAGGCGCCCTTGTGATGCTCCAGCATCACGGCGGTCGCCTCTCCTACCAGGGGCACGAACACAAGGCTTTGAAAACGCACCATAGATTATGGGCCGGGCTCTAAGGGAAGCCCTCAGGCGGTCCGTTTCTTGAGAAGGTCGATCAGGCTTCCGATGCCTTCCCGGCCGACCACCGCGGCGAATTGGTGGCGCAGGGTCATCGCCATGCTGATGCCCTCCACCGACAGATCGAGGATGCGGTAAGTGCCGGCGCTCTCGCGCATGCGCCAGTTGGCGCGCACCGGCTTCTTGTCGGCGAACGAAACCTGGCAGCGCACCAGCACGTCCTTCTTGCCCACCGTGTCGGTGCTGAGAACGGCGAGGCTATCGACGTCGACGCCGCCGAGCCTTACGGCATAGGTCATGACGACGAAATCGGTGAACGCCTTGAGGTAGTTCTTGCGCTGCTCGACGCTCGATTTGTTCCAATAGCGCCCCAGCGCGAAACGGGCGATTACCGGGATATCCAGGTTTTGCGCCAGCAACTCGCGGAAGCGCTCGAGCCGGCGCTCCTCGGACAGGGACTTGTCCGACAGCGCCGAGACCACTTCTTGGCCCAGGTTGTCCATATAGCGGGCGGCGGGGTTTTCCTGCTCCGCGGGGGCCGGACCGGCGGCAGTCACGAAATCATTGAGGGTCGAATCGGAAAGAACCGCGATGTCTTCTTTTTGGATGTCGCCGGCGCTGTCGGCGCGCCACAGGGCTTCGGCGATGTCGTCCCAGACCTGTGCGCAACCGCCCGCCGCCAGGCCGCACACAACCACCACCACAAGCACTCGCGAGTTCACGCGCATCGGTTTGTCCCCCTGCCAAGCGCGAGCAATTAGAGACTCGAACCGCCTCGAGCTTATGTGGGTACTCTGTTTCGCCTTTGCACGGTTTTTATGGTTGTTGGACGGCGAAACCGGCAATCCTTATGGAAAGGTTCCCGTTCCGGCGCCGGGAAGTCAAGGAAATACCGCGCCAACGCACCCGACGAATGGCTTAGTCCGGGGGGCATAACACCTCAGGATAGCTATACACGGGGCGCGCCGAGGTCTCATATACGAAACGAAATTCCATGGCTTGGCACCGTAGTCGGGCAGCGAGGAACAGGAGAAATCGCGATGGCAAGGCAAGATTCCAAGGTTTGGCTTCCGATCCTCAACACCGCGGAGCTCGAGACCGAGCTCCGCGCCATTGGCGCGGCGGTGCGGAGCGGGATGATCAGCGACCGCACTGGCGACCACCTGAAGCTGGCGCTCATGATGGGCGCGGAAATTCCGGACGCCGCCCCTCTCGGCGAATACGCGGCGTAGGCGCCGCGGGGCGCCTCGGGATGCTGAAAACAGGTTCGATGGTGCTCCATGCTTCGAGACGGCCCTTCGGGCCTCCTCAGCATGAGGATGAACCCATTGATAATACATAATTCCTCATCCTGAGGAGCGGCCCGGAGGGCTGCGTCTCGAAGGAAGAGGAGCCTGACGAAGGGATATTCTGCCGCTTGCGGCGCCGCGAAGCATCCCCTCCGCTTAAATTCAAAGGCTTCGGACTCGGCGGCGCGCCAGTCTGCTAAACTAGCGGGCGTGGCGGTTGGCGGCGTGGAGGACGGTCCTTGGTCAAGGTCGACGGTGTCGGACAGCGGCGCCTCGATATGCGGATTCCGTACCGCCGGCCAACACGCGCCAAGGCGGCGGCGGTCGAGGTCGAGGCCGAGGTACTCGACATCTCGAGAAGCGGCGCGGCGCTGCAGTCCACCGTCGTGCTCGACAACAACACCTTCGTCGAGCTGCACATCGAAGGCGTCGGACATATGGAGGGGCGCGTGGCGCGCAGCTACGACGGCGGCTTCGCGGTCCAATTCGAGGCCAGTCCCGAGCAACGGGCGCGCCTCGAGACGGCCATCACCAGCTACACCC
>JAKZXM010000120.1:0-4226 GCA_047514975.1 Rhodospirillales bacterium | reverse complement strand
GGACGAGCCAAGCTCGCCCGCATTTACCACAGGCCCATCAACAGCAACTTTCTTCTCAAAATTATCGGCCATGTTCCGGTCCTCCTTGGACACTTCGATTAAGCCAATTCTGTGTCCAAGGAAATCGGGTCCGACTCACCTGGACGGCGGGCGGCACACGTTGGCCGCTTGGTTTACGCCGCTGATCGGTGGTGATGGCGCCGTCCGTGAAATAATCGCGCTCACCCAGGACGTCACGGATCGCAAGCAAGCCGAGGAGCAGTTGCGCCAAGCGCAAAAGATGGAGGTCGTGGGTCAGCTGACGGGTGGCATCGCCCACGACTTCAACAATATCCTCGCGATCATCCTGGGCAACATCGAATTGCTCGGCGAACAGGTGAGTGGCAATGCCGAGATCGAACATTTCGTCGAAACCCTCGAGCGCACCACGCGCCGCGGCGCCGAATTGACGCAGCGGCTTTTGGCGTTTTCCAGGCGCTAACCGCTGGATCCCCAGGATATCGATATCACGCGTTTGGTGGATGGGATGACGTCCATGTTGCGCCGTACACTCGGCGAAACCGTCGGGATCGAAACCGACTGGGACCCGGATGTGTGGCATATTCACGCCGATGCCGGGCAGATGGAGAACGCCTTGGTGAACTTGGCGATCAACGCCCGCGATGCGATGCCCGATGGCGGGATGCTCACGTTCGCCATTGCGAACGCGACGCGCGACGCCGTCCCGGATTTCGTCGATGCCGGCGAAGACGGCGAAGACGGCGACATCGATTACGTGAGAGTGATGGTGCGCGATACGGGGACCGGCATGTCGGCGGACGTCCTTCAGCATGTCTTCGAGCCCTTTTTCACCACGAAGGATGTCGGCAAGGGCAGCGGCCTGGGATTGTCCATGGTGTATGGGTTCGTTCGCCAGTCGAACGGGCGGGTCCGGATCGAGAGTTCGGAAGGGCAAGGAACCGCGGTCACGCTCTTCATGCCTCGCGCGGCGCCTCGGACGCAGTCGATGTCCCCGCCGGAGGTGGGCGGCGAGTTCATGGGGCACGGCGAAACTGTTCTGGTCCTGGAGGACGACCCGGACGTGCGCGCCCTGACGGTCATCTTTCTGCATGCGTTTGGATATCGGACACTGGAGGCCGCCGACGCCGTCGCGGCGAGGACATTATTGGGCGGCGGCGAGGAGATCGACCTGATTTTGAGCGACGTGACGCTGCCAGGGGGGCTGAGCGGCCCAGGGCTCGTGCGCGAAGCCGATTGCGAGCGTCGCGGCATCAAGGTCCTTTTCATGTCCGGTCACGCCAACGAGGATGCCGCGCCTGGCCTCAAGGACGCCGGCGGCCAACAACGCCTTCTGCGAAACCATTCGCCCGCCGTGACTTGGCCGAGGCGTTGCGAGCCGCGCTCGACGACTGACCGACCCGCCATAATACGGTCGATCGATATGACCACGCCGCCGCGCATATTCCGCGCCCCTCCCGGACGAGGAAGCGTCCCCGCCGTAACCGGCGAGGGACCGGATCGCGGGCGAACCGGCGTCGTGCCGTTTCTTCCGCGGCGCAACAAATCCTTGCGCGGCGCGGCAAAGCGACGCAATAGTGTCGCTTCCCAAGGGGCCGGCGGGGTCGGCTCGGTCAAAGGGTTCGAGGCCGTGGCGAAAGCGTCGAGCGCGACGGACGGGCCGGTTCGGATCAAGAAGTACGCCAACCGCCGTCTCTACAATACCCAGACGAGCAGTTACGTGACGCTCGAGCAGCTGGCCGACATGGTTCGCGAGGGTGTCGACTTCGTCGTCGTCGACGCCAAGAGCGAGGATGATCTGACCCGCTCCGTGCTGACCCAAATCATCGTCGAGCAGGAGAACAAGGGCGAGAATCTGCTGCCGATTGGCTTCCTCCGCCAGTTGATCGGCTGTTATGGCGACGGTCTGCAGTCCATGCTGCCGAACTATCTCGACGTAACGATGAAGACCTTCACCGAGAACCAACAACGCATGCGCGAGGAGATGACCGAGGCCTTGGATGGCGTCTTCCCCGTGCGCCAGTTCGATGAGCTCGGCCGGCAGAACCTGGCGCTGTTCGAGCAGGCGATGCGCATGTTTCAGCCCCAGACGCCCTCGCGGCCGGAGCCGGAACCCGAGGACGAGGCGCCGCCCGCCGCGGCGGACGAGGGCGAACTCGCGGCGCTCCGCCGGCAACTTTTCGAAATGCAGCGCCAGATCGACCGGCTCGGCGATAAGAACGGCGCCGGCTGATCCCTCGGGCGCGGCTGCAGCGATGTGGAGACCCCATGACGTTCGGACGTTTCAAGGCGCGGCTCGCCACCCTGTTCGTGGTCACGGCCCTGGCGGCGCCGCTCCAGGTGTTCGCCCAGGGCGAGCTCGGCGCCATCGGCCGCCTCACGCCGAGGGACGGGATCGTCACCCTCTCCGGCACGCCCGGCATTCCGGTCCGCGAAATCCTGGTGGCGCCCGACGAGCGGGTGAAGCGGGGCGACGTCTTGATGGTGCTGGGCAACAAGAAATTGCTGGAAACCGAGCGGGCGCTCGCCGGGATCGAACGGAGGGCGGTGGAACGCACCGGAAAGGACGCCATCGAGGTGCAGAAGCTCGTCGTCGCCAACGCCCGCAAGCGTCACGAACGTGCTCGGGCGGAGCTGGAGCAGTACCGAAAACTCGGCAAGAACGCGATCTCGGAGCGCGAGCTGCAGCGCCGCGAATACGACGTGGCCGCGGCGCGCCGCGGCGTGGTGCTGGAGGGCGCGCGGCTGAAGATCTTGCGAAACGAGCTCCCCTTCCTGGTCGAAAAGGCCGAGGCGCGGCTGGCGGCGGCGAGCGCCAAACTCGAGGCGGCCCAGCTGACGGCGCCGAGCGACGGCACCATCCTGGAGGTCCGCAAACGGGTCGGCGAGCATCTCCGGGGTGATCCTGCGATCCTCATGGCCGATCTCGCCAACATGTACGTCACCGCCGATGTCTACGAAGGCGACATCTTGAAGATCGAGCCCGGCATGAAGGCGAGCGCCAAGAGCGCCTCCCTGCCCGCGCCCTTGACCGGCGTGGTGTCCCGCGTCGAGCGTCTGATCAATACCGACAGCAAGCTTGCCAAGGTTTTGATACGGCTGGATAATTCGGACGTCGCGGGGAAGGTCGTCGGCATGGAAGTACAAGTATCCATCCAGCGCTGAGCCGGCTTGCGGCCGGCGCGCGCCAGAGTGGCCACATCGGGGGGACGACATCGGGTGATCGCCGGTTTCACCTTGGGCGGGGGACTGCCGTGGGCCTGTCTGACGCTCTCGTGGCGCAATCTTTCTGAGCGTCCGGCCCGGACCGGGGTCGCGGCGACCGGCATCTGCTTCGCCATCTTCCTGTTGTTCCTCCAGATCGGTTTTCTTGACGCCGCCAGACGGGCGGCGACGCTACTGTTCGAATTCTTCGCCTTCGATCTCGCCGTGGTCTCGACCGACTACCAGTACCTGCGCGCCGCGCCCCGCTTCGACCGGGTCCGTCTGACCCAGGCCCGCGCCGTGCCGGACGTGCGCGACAGCTTCAGCGTCGCCATCAAGGGCGGGCGTTGGGCGGAGCCCGCCAGCGGGCGCCGCTCGACGTTGCTGCTGGTCGGCATCGACGACGATCCAAGTTTCATCGCCGAACCGGGCTTGCGCCAGAACCTCGGCGCGCTCGACCAGAACCGCTCGATCCTGATCGACGCCTTCAGCCACGACGACTACGGCGATATCCGGGTTGGCGCCGTGGGGCTGGTCAACAACCGCGAGGTCGGCATCGTCGGCCAGTTCGAACTCGGCGCCTTCTTCTATGCCGAGGGGGCGGCGATCACCCGCAACGAGACTTTCTCGCGCCTTGTCCGCCGCTCGAACCGCCTTATCACCATGGGCTTCCTGCGCCTGGTGCCGGGTAGCGACCCGGTCGTGGTCAAACGCCGCCTGGCGGAGACCCTGCCAGGTGATGTCCGCGTTCTCACGCGGACGGAGTTGATAGAGCAGGAGCGCGACTACTTCACCTCCGACCGGCCCGTCGGGCTGATGTTCAAGACCGGCATGTTCATCGGCTTCGTCGTCGGAGTGGTGATCTTGTTTCAGGTGATCTCCACCGAGATCGGCAACCGCATGGGCCAGTTCGCGACGCTGAAGGCCATGGGCTTCGGCCGCCACTTCGTGCTCGGCGTCGGCGCGGCGCAGACGGCCTACTTCGCCCTCCTCGGCTTCCTGCC
>JAKZXM010000119.1:0-7289 GCA_047514975.1 Rhodospirillales bacterium | reverse complement strand
GTGGGGTAGCCCGGGATCTTGGTCTGGCCCTGCTGCTCGAGAAGCCGGACGCTGCCGCCGGCGGAATCCACCAGGCGGATCAGCGGCATCCGCATCTCGAAGGCGAGGCGCTCGGCGAAGACCCACTTGTCCGAGATGGTGGATTCCGACGAGCCGCCGCGGATCGTGAAGTCGTCGGCCGAGACCACGACCTTGCGCCCGTCGATGCGGCCCTGGCCGATGATGGCGTTGGCCGGCGTGATATCCCGAAACACACCGTCGGCGTCGTATTCGGCCTTGCCGGTGAGCGTTCCCATCTCGTGGAACGAGGTCGTGTCCAAGAGCTTCTCGATCCGCTCGCGCGCCGTCAGCTTGCCGAAGTCGTGCTGGCGGGCGATCGCTTCCTCGCCGCCGAGCTTCCGGGCCAGGCGGCGCCTCGCGTTCAGCTCGTCGATGTCCTTTTCCCAGCTCATGGGCGTCGGGTCTCGTCGTTCGTCATTGTTCGCCAGGGACCGGCGGGCAAGGCCGCAGGCGGGCGTGAGCTTACGCAATTTGCCGGAACCGTGCCAGGGCCCGGGGGCGCGCCGGCACCGCCGTGCGAATGATCCGGCGATTGCGAAAGATGGGAATTGCCTCGGTCTCGGCCCATTCCGAAGCCGATGCGAGGGCGCGTCGCCGAGGCCCCTCGAGGCCAGCTTGACGGCGCCGGCTTACCCCGATGGGCCCAACAGCAGATCATCGATGACCTCTGCAACAATTGGCGGGAAGTCCTCGGCCGTGGCGTCCCGCATCATGTCCGTCGCCGTGGAATTTGCCGGACGCTCGTTCCGCGCACGTTCTCGCTCCTCCGGATTCGGCCACCGCGCGTAAGCGACCCAAATGTCGTCGTCCGTCCTGTGCAGAGCCGAACCGAGCGCGCCGGCTTCCTCGCGCAACTCAACAGTGCGGCGACGCCAAGCCTTACGAAATTGCTCCTGCTTACCCGGCTTTAATCGCCATCGATAGATGATTGCCACGGTCATCAACGACTCCATGCTGGCTATCTGCTGGGCACCCTAACAAACGCGGCACAGCGCGCCGAGCGCGAACCCGGCCACGGGCACCGTCCATCAGGCGCGCAAGCGCCGCGGTGCGAATGATCCGCAAAACGGCCGCCTTCTTGACTCGCAAGGAATCCGCCGGATAGCTTGCCGGCGCTCCCCTGAGAAGCGCCGGCGCGGGCGAGCCGGGCGAGGCGCTTTCGCATCGGACCCGTCGCATGTTCAAAAAGGTCCTCGTCGCGAACCGGGGCGCCATCGCGGCGCGCGTGATCCGGTGTCTGCGCGAGATGGGGATCGCCTCGGTCGCGGCCTATTCCGAGGCCGATGCGGACGCGCCCTACGTCGCCGAGGCCGACGAAGGAATCGCGCTGGGGCCGGCGCCGGCGTTGGACAGCTATCTGAACCAGGACAGAGTCCTCGGCGCCCTCGCGGCGAGCGGTGCGGACGCGTTGCACCCGGGCTATGGGTTCCTGGCCGAGAACCCGGAATTCGCCGCGCGCGTGGATAAGGCCGGGTGCCGGTTCATCGGCCCGGCGGCGCGCTGGATCGAGGCCATGGGGCACAAGACGAACGCGCGCCGGCTCATGGAATCGCTGGGGCTTCCCGTTTCGCCGGCCTCGGACGTGCTCACGGGCGGGATCGAGGCCGCGATCGCGGAAGCTCGCCGGATCGGCTTTCCGGTCCTGATGAAGGCCGTGCGCGGCGGCGGCGGGATCGGGATGACGCGGGCCGACGACGAAATCGCGCTCGCACGCGAGCTGGACCGCGCCCGCGAGAGGGCCGCGCGCGCCTTCGGTGATTCGGATCTGTATCTCGAACGCCTCGCGGACCGGCCCCGGCACGTGGAGTTTCAGGTCCTCGGCGACGCGGCCGGCGACGTCCGCCATTTGTACGAGCGCGACTGCTCGATCCAACGGCGCCACCAGAAGGTGATCGAGGAGGCACCGGCGCCGGGTCTCGAGCGCGCTCATCTGGACGCGGCCGCGGCGAAGCTGTCGGGGGCGCTGGCCGGGCTCGGCTACGACAACATCGGCACCGTCGAGACGCTCCACGACGCCGGGGCGGGTTTGCGGTTCCTCGAGATGAACACCCGATTGCAGGTCGAGCACGCGGTCACGGAAGCGGTAACCGGCGTCGACCTGGTGCGGGCGCAGATCCTGTCGGCGGCGGGCGTCCGCGTGGCGGAGATCCTGCCCGATCCGGTTCCGCTTCAAGGCCACGCGATCGAGGCCCGCGTCTACGCCGAGGACCCGGTCCGCTTCCTTCCGTCCGTGGGCTCGCTCAGGACCTTCCGCCCGCCCGAGGGCGACGGCGTCCGGGTCGAGACCGGAACCCGCGAAGGCGCCGCCGTCACCCCGTTCTACGACCCCATGTTGGCGAAGGTGATCACCCACGGGCGCGACCGGACCGAGGCGATCGAATCGTTGCGGGCTGCGCTGGAGGGGTTCGCGATCGAAGGCGTCAAGACCAACATCGCGTTTCTGTTGCGGGCGTTGCGGTACGCGCCCTTCGTCGCCGGCGACGTGCACACCGGGCTTGCGGGCGATATCCTCGCCGGCCCGCCGTAAGGCGGCGTCCGCGGCCCGTATTGGGGAGAGAAGCGTGGCTGAGATCAAGGTCGAGTCCGAGATCACGGGGAAGGTGTGGAAGATCGAGGTCGGCGTGGGCGATCGCGTCGCCGAGGACGACGCGGTCATGGTTATCGAGTCCATGAAGATGGAGATCCCCGTGCTGGCGCCGGCGGCGGGCACGGTCAAGGAGATTCTCGTCCATGAGGAGGACTCGGTCGAGGAAGGCCAGGTGGTGGCGCTTCTCGAAGGCTGAAACGGCTTAGCGGCAGGGCCGAGAAAGCGGCGTCGAATCACGGGTTCCGGCGTTGTCTTCGCGGTCCAAACGGCGCATACTCGGCGCCGCGACATCCCCGGAACGCGGCCTCCGCCTAGGGGAAAACGGAAGGAAACGAGTCATGGACAGGACCTCGGTGGACTGGCACGGCGTCATGCCGGCGATCGTGACCCCGTTCGACGCATCGGGTGCGATCGACGAGGCGGCGTACTGCCGCAACATCGAGCATTGTATCGACTACGGCTGCACCGGGGTGGTGCCCACGGGGTGTACGGGCGAGGCCTGGTCGCTCACGATCGGCGAACGCAAGCGGCTGTTCAAGCTGGCGGTCGAGACGGCGGCGGGGCGCATCCGGGTCATCGCCGGAACCGGCGCGGTCGCGGCCCCCGACGTGATCGCCATGAACGCCTACGCCAAGGAGGTGGGCTGCGACGGCGTCATGATCATGCCGCCGTTCTTCCCCAAGCTGCATTCGCCGGAAGACATCGTCTGGCATTACCGCATGGTCTCGGACGCCCTCGAATTTCCGATCATGTTGTACAACGTGCCGGGCTACAACGTGAACGAGCTGACCCCCAATCTGATCGCGCGGCTCGCGGACATCGACAACGTGGTCGCGATCAAGGAGAGCACCACCGAGTTCGGCAAGTTCTACAAGACGATGCAGCTCGCGGGCGATCGCATCCTCGTCTTCACCGGCCAGCTCAGCCTTTACGGCGTCGCCGCGATCGAGCACGGCGCGGTGGGCGCCGTCAGCGGCGCGCCCAACGTCTTGGGGCGCGACAGCGTCGTCTATTTCGAAGCCTGCCGCGACGGCGATCTGGAACTCGGGCTCCGGCTCGAGAGGAAAGCCGTCGAGCTTTGGGACCTGTACCTCGCCAATGGCCGCAACCTGTATCCCTCGGTCAAGGCGGGCATGAACATGCTCGGACTTCCCGGCGGCTACCCGCGCATGCCCTTGCGGCCCCTGGGCGAGCCCGATCTGACCGAGCTCAGCGAAGGCATGGAGCGGCTCGGATTCGACGTCCGGCGCGCAGACGCCGCCGAATAGGCTTGGCGCGCCGACCCAGGGGCGCGGGATGTCCCCGCCCGAGCGGTCGCAAACGACCGAGTAACCCTCGAGAATAGGTCAAAAAAAATGAGCCCGAATAATCAACAAGCGAGCGCGAACGACATTTCGGCCGAGAACCTGAAGCACGTCCTCTTTCCCTGGTCGCAGCAGGGGGGATTGAGCGCGATTCCGGTGACGCGCGCCGAAGGGGTCTTTTTCTGGGACGCGGACGGCAAGCGCTACATCGACTTCGCGAGCCAGCTCGTGTGCGTCAACGCCGGCCACCAGCACCCCAAGATCGTCAAGGCGATCCAGGACCAGGCGGAAACGCTCTGCTACGCCGCGCCCAGCTTCGCGACCGACGTGCGCGGCAAGCTCGCGCGCATGGTCGCCGAGGTCACGCCGGGTGATCTGTGCAAGACCTACTTCACCTCGGGCGGCGCCGAATCCAACGATTACGCGGTCAAGATCGCCAAGATGGTCACCGGCCGGCCCAAGGTGATCGCGCGCTACCGCGCCTATCACGGGGCCTCGCACGGCGCCATCAGCCTGACCGGCGATTGGCGCCGCGCCTTCAACGAGCCCGGCATGGTGGGCGCGCTGCACTCGTTCCAGCCCTATTGCTATCGCTGCACCTTCGGCCAGGAGCCCGAGACCTGCAAGCGCGAGTGCCTGAGCTCGCTCGAAGAGATGATCGAGTTCGAGAATCCCGACTTCATCGCCGCGATCATCGTCGAATCCATCGCCGGCGTCGCCCAGGGCGTCTATCTGCCGCCCGACGACGTCATGCCGAAGCTGAGGGCGATTTGCGACAAATACGGGATCCTCTTGATCGCCGACGAGGTGATGTCGGGCTGGGGCCGCACCGGCAAATGGTTCGCCATGGACCACTGGGACGTGGTCCCCGACATCCTGAGCACCGCCAAAGGGCTCACCAATTCGATGGTGCCCTTGGGCGCAGTCGTGGTCTCGAAGAAGATCGCCGATTTCATGGAGGACAACACGCTTTGGTCCGGCTCGACCTATTCGGGCCATGCGCTGGCGTGCGCGGCCGGGATCGCGGCGATCGAGGTCTACCGCGAAGACGGCCTGATCGAGAACTCGGCCAAGTTGGGCGAAGTGCTGACCCAGGTGTTGGGCGAGATCAAGGGGAAGCACCCGTCGGTGGGAGACGTGCGCGCGAAGGGCCTGTTCGGCGCCATCGAGCTGGTCAAGAACCGTGAAACCCGCGAGCATTTGATGCCCATTAAGGAAGAGCCCTACACGACCAAGGGCGGCATGGCCGCGATCAAGAAGACCATGGCCGAGGGCGGCGTCTATACGCTGAGCCGGCCGAATCTGATTTCGATCGCGCCGCCCTTGTGCATCACCGAGGAGCAGCTCCGCGAAGGGCTCGCGGTCATCGACAAGGCGCTCGACCACGCCGACGACATGCTCGATTCCGCGGGGCGCGCGGCGGCCCAGTAGGGCGAGACGCCTTTCAGAGACTCGACCGCTTCTGTGGAATCGCACCGGCCCGCACGCCGGGGGGCGTGCGGGCCGGTGGCAACGAAACGGACAAGGCCCTAAGCGGTTCGTTGGGCGGGCGGCGTTTGGGCGCACGCCTCGAGCGCCGCCTGGGCGAGCCGGCGCCACCTTGGCGAGCCGGCGAACGGCTTTCTTGATCTTGCTCATCGCCCTGAGCTCGATCTGGCGGACGCCTTCGCACGTGATCCCGTATTGCCGGCTCAGCACCTCGAGGGTCGTCCGCGTTTCGTTGAGCCGCCGGCACTTCAGGATGGCGCGCTCGCGCTTGGTCAATCCCTTCATCGCTTCGCCCAGCAGCGCGCGTTGCCGTAGACGCTCCTCGTGCGCGCCCAGCAACTCCTCCTGGTCGAGCCCCTCGTCCTCGACGCGGTCGATCCACTCTTCGGACTCGGTGCCGTCCACGGTTTCGTTGAGCGAGACGTCGCCGCGGCGCATTCGCCAATCCATTGACACGACCTCGCCCATGGGCACCTTCAGCCGATCGGCGATCACGGCGACGTTTTCGGGCCCGAGGTCGCCCTGGTCGTTGATGGCGAGCTCGCGCTTGATCCTGCGCAGGCTGAAGAAAAGTTTCTTCTGCGCCGGCGTCGTACCCATCTTGACCAGCGACCACGAGTGCAGGACGTATTCCTGAATGGCCGCGCGAATCCACCAGATCGCGTAGGTCGAAAGCCGGAAGCCCCGGTCGGGATCGAATCGGCTGACGGCCTGCATCATGCCGACATTGCCTTCGGAGATCAGCTCTTCGAGGCCCATGCCGTAACTGCGGTAGCCGAGCGCGATCTTCGCCACCAAACGGAGATGGCTGGTGATCAGCTTGTGGGCCGCTTTGATGTCGCCGCGCCGCGACCAGCGCCGGGCAAGCGCTTGTTCCTCGTCCGCCGACAGCATCGGGTACTTGCGGATGTCCTGGAGATAGCGGTTGAGGTTGCCGACCGGCCAGACGTTCAGGTTCCCAGAATCGGTTGTCATGTCATGCCTACATCGCGTTGGGGGTGGGGATGGGACCGCTTCGACGAAGCGCCCCGTCGGCGGGTCCGTTTTCGGGATCGCCGGCGCCGGTTGCGGGCCCATGGGAATCGCGAACCGCGCCAAGCGCGGCCAAGAATTCAGCCGATGAGTAGCGTGGGCGGTCCGCAGCCCCCCACGATCGCGCGCCCTCCGCCGCCAGGCCTTCGAAGTTCGTATCGGAATTCGCACGGGTTGCGGGAACGCACGCCCTCATCTTCAGCCTCCTCTGCTTCGTTGGCCGCATTTAAGGTCACGGCCTTACGATAGAGGCTAGCGCTCCGGCGGGGCGCGGCCTAGCTCACCAGACGACATGGTTCTGGCCCACCGAGACGGCCAAATGGCCAGGAGGGGGAGCGTTCGGCGCGTTGAAGATATGCCGTTCGGGCTATGTCTTTGGACGCGGCATTGCGCGCCGCGCGAGGTCTGCTCTGATGTTTCCAGGGGACGGACGCGGTTCCGCCAGAGTTCTAAACCAGATCGTGGTCGCTCGGTTTCGCTTGGCAAGCGATCCGCCGACCACGTGAATCTGGTCACTCCTATTGAAATCGAGCGGATGGGCGCGCCTGATCGCAACCGCATCGCGGTTCCGATCAAACGCGATCCGCTCTACTGCGCGCGAATCTCCACCAGGAACTCGTCCACCTCCGCCGCCAGGTGCTCGGACTGATGTGAGAGCTCCTTCGCGGCCTCGAGGACCTGGCCGGCGGCCTGACCGGTCTCGCTGGAAGCGGTCGTCACGCCGTCGATAATGGAGGTCACCTCCTGGGTGGCGGCGCTTTGCTCCTCGACCGCGGACGAGATGGTGGTTGCGATTTCACTGATCTCCTTGATGGTCC
>JAKZXM010000118.1:0-4219 GCA_047514975.1 Rhodospirillales bacterium | reverse complement strand
ATCTCTTGCGCACCGGTTGGCACTCGCCGACGGTGAGTGCTAACAGCGCACCCAACGGCATACTGTGATCAAAAACTGTGATCAAGAATCGCACGCTCTCGTGCTGTGATTCGATCTAAGGAGGGTACAGGAATGGCGTTTAGGCCATTGCACGACCGCCTTCTCGTGCGTCGCACCGACGAGGACGACAGGACGGCAGGCGGAATCATCATCCCGGACACGGCCAAGGAAAAGCCCATCATGGGCGAGGTCCTGGCGGTCGGTGCCGGGGCACGCGACGAAACCGGCGACCTGGTCGCGCTCGACGTCAAGGCGGGCGACAGGATCGTGTTCGGAAAGTACGCCGGAACCGAGGTGAAGCTCGACGGCGAGGATCTCGTCATTTTGAAGGAAGCGGACGTCTTCGGAATCCTTGAAGGGGCCGAAAAAGTCAAAGCGGCCGCTTGAGACATCAGGAGAATTGACACATGCCTGCAAAGGATATCGCCTTTTCGTCTGATGCCCGGACGCGGATGCTCAAGGGCGTCGACATCCTTACGAACGCGGTCCGGGTGACGCTCGGACCCAAGGGCCGCAACGTCATCCTCGAGAAGTCGTTCGGCGCGCCGCGCGTCAGCAAGGACGGCGTCACCGTTGCCAAGGAGATCGAGCTCGAGGACCGCTTCGAGAACATGGGCGCGCAGATGCTGCGCGAAGTCGCGTCCAAGACCTCGGACGAGGCCGGTGACGGCACGACGACGGCTACCTTGCTTGCCCAGGGCATCGTCCGCGAGGGCGCCAAGGCGGTGGCGGCCGGTATGAACCCCATGGACCTGAAGCGCGGCGTCGACCTCGCGGTCACGGCCGTGATCGAGGATTTGCGCAAGCACTCGCGCAAGGTGGCCACCAACGACGAGATCGCCCAGGTCGGCACCATCTCGGCCAACGGATTCAAGGAAATCGGCGACATGATCGCCGAGGCCATGGAGAAAGTGGGCAACGAGGGCGTGATCACGGTCGAAGAGGCCAAAAGCCTCGCGAGCGAGCTCGAAGTGGTCGAAGGCATGCAGTTCGACCGCGGCTACGTCTCGCCTTACTTCGTCACCAACGCCGAGAAGATGAACTGCGAGCTCGAGAACCCCTACGTCCTCATCCACGAGAAGAAGCTCTCGAGCCTGCAACCGCTGCTGCCCGTGCTCGAGGGCATCGTCCAGTCGGGCCGCCCGCTCCTGGTAATCGCCGAGGACATCGAGGGCGAGGCCCTGGCGACCCTGGTGGTGAACAAGCTGCGCGGCGGACTCAAGGTGGCGGCGGTGAAAGCGCCCGGCTACGGCGACCGCCGCAAGGCAATGCTCGAGGACATCGCCATCCTGACCTCGGGCGAGGTGATTAGCGAGGACCTGGGCATCAAGCTCGAGAACGTGACGCTCGAGATGCTGGGCACCGCCAAGAAGGTGCTGATCACCAAGGAAGAGACCACACTCGTCGAGGGCGTGGGCAAAAAGGCGGACATCCTGGGCCGCTGCAACCAGATCCGCCAGCAGATCGAGGAGACCACGTCCGACTACGACCGCGAGAAGTTGCAGGAGCGCTTGGCGAAGCTCGCCGGCGGCGTCGCGGTGATCCGGGTCGGCGGCGTCACCGAGATCGAGGTGAAGGAGCGCAAGGACCTGGTCGACGACGCCTTGCACGCGACCCGGGCAGCGGTCGAGGAAGGCGTCGTTCCGGGCGGCGGCGTGGCATTGCTCTATGGGGCCAGGGCGCTCGACAAGATCAACCTCGCGGACCACGACCAGCAGATGGGCGTCAACATCGTCCGCCGGGCGCTGCAGTCGCCGACTCGGAACATCGTCGAGAACGCCGGCATCGACGGCGCCGTGGTCACCGGAAAGCTGCTCGACCAGAAGCAGTACAACTACGGCTTCGACGCCCAGGCCGGGAAATACTGCGATATGGTCAAGGCCGGCATCATCGACCCGACCAAGGTGGTGCGCACCGCCCTTCAGGACGCCGCCTCGGTCGCGAGCCTGATGATCACGACCGAAGCCATGGTCGCCGAGAGGCCCGAGAAGAAGAAAGAGCCCGCCATGCCGCCCGGCGGCGGCGGCATGGGCGACATGGACTTCTGATCAGCCGTCTGGAAGACGATTCACTTGGAAGGGGCCGCCTCGTGCGGCCCCTTTTTTTGTCGATCACCGCCCGGCGGCGGATCGCGCCCCCCGGTCCGTGGTCACGCGATTGGGGCGAGTGCGATCCGACCCTAGCCGGCCGCGCCGACGGCGCTCGCGCGGTGGATGGCGTGCTTGACCTTCTCGAACGCCCGCACCTCGAGCTGGCGCACCCGCTCGCGGCTAATGCCGTAGGCGCGGCCGATCTTCTCAAGGGTCTCGGGCGCGTCCGACAAGCGGCGCTTCGTCAGGATTTGGCGATCGCGCTCGGGAAGCGTCGCCATCGCGTCGCGCAAGAGGCCCGCGCGCTGATCCGCTTCCTCGCGTTCGGCGGCGAGGGTCTCGGGCGTCGGGCCGTCGTCGGCGAGCGTGTCCAGATACTCGAGGGTCTCGCCGGCATCGGCCGAGATCGGCGTGTTGAGAGAGACGTCGCGGGCCGCGAGGCGCCGGTTCATGGCGATCACGTCGGCGGCGCGCGTACCGAGGGCGTCGGCCAGCTTCTCGGCCTCCTCCGGCGTCAGCTCGCCGCGGTCCATGATCCCCAACTGGCTCTTGATCCGGCGAAGCGCGAAGAACAGCTTCTTCTGGGCGGACACGGTGCCCATCTTCACCAGCGACCAGGACCTGAGCACGTACTCCGTGATCGCGGCCCTGATCCACCACATGGCGTAGGTGGAGAGGCGAAACCCGCGCTCGGGCTCGAACTTCTTGACCGCCTTCATCAGCCCGACGTTCCCTTCCGAAACCAGATCCGAAAGTGGCAGACCATAGCCCCGGTACCGGGCCGCGATCTTCGCCACCAAGCGCAGGTGCGAGGTCACGAGCCGGTGCGCCGCGTCCATGTCGCCGTGCCGGCGCCAGCGCATCGCCAGCATGTATTCCTCGTCCGGATCCAAAAGGGGAAATCGCCAGATCTCGCGGAAATAGCGTGAAAGACCCTCTTCGGCGGGTACCGCCGGCAGCGTCATCGCGGTCATGGCTCGCGTTCTCCCATGCATCTCGTATCGGTTGCGGCGCGGTCCCGGCAAATCGACTCGAATCGGCCCATCACCGGTCCGGCGCCCCGCACTCGGCGCTCAAGCGCACAAGCGTTGCCACGGCACCCGATCGCGCGGGCGCCGAGGACCGAAATCCAACCGGAAGAGCGAATAGGTGCAGGCACGGGCCATATCCTCCTTGCGAAGCGATACGCCGGGGGACCCACCTACAGTCGAATCCCGTCGAATTCTCGGCCGACCCCGATCGGGGCATCGAGCCGCATAACTAATATATACGAAAGCGCGCAGAATTCAAGAGCGTTCAAGATGTGAACGAAGAACCACGCCGGTTCGATTCATCGGGACGCGATGCGAAGGGCGGGTCCCCCGCCCTTCGCGCGCCACCCCAAATCAGGCGGCTTTCGTTTCGCCGGTGACCAGCTTCTTGGCCTTGGAGACGGCCCCGGCGGGCTCCACGTTCGTGATCGCGATGCGCCGCGGCTTCATCTCTTCGGGCACCTCGCGCACGAGATCGATGTCCAGAGTTCCGTTGCGCAATGTCGCGCCCGCGACCCGCACGTGGTCGGCGAGCTGGAATCGACGTTCGAACGCCCGGGTCGCGATACCGCGATGCAGGTAGCGCACTCGGTCGTCCTCGTCGCGGCGCTCGCCGACGACGGTAAGAACGCCCTCGCGCTCCTCGAGGTTCAGATCTTCCGCCGCGAAACCGGCAAGAGCGATCGAGATTCGGTACGCGTCCTCACCCGTCACCTCGATGTCGTAGGGCGGGTAGTTGGGAATCGTCTCGGCTCGCCGGGCGTTTGCCTCGAGAAGGCCGGCCAGGCGGTCGAATCCGATCGTGGAGCGGAACAGGGGCGAGAAATCAAAGGTCGTCATGGCTACACATCCTCCTATTGAAGCAATATGCAAGGTTTGCCTCGACCCGATCGGACCACCCGATCCGGCCAGCCGGACCCGAGTTCGGCATCCGGCAGCGATGATTTAGGAGCGCCGGATCGGTTCCGCAAGGCCTTGGGCCGCGAAAAATCTAACGTCCGAACGGGACGTCAAAATTAGTTCCGGCCGCCCTTGACG
>JAKZXM010000117.1:0-9170 GCA_047514975.1 Rhodospirillales bacterium | reverse complement strand
CCAGTTCCGACACAACCTGCGCCGCTTCCGCGGCGCCTTTCAAGCACTCTATCCCAACGTGGAAATCCTGTTTGCCAACAAGTCGAACAACAGCCTCGCGGTGCGCCACATCATGAACCAGGAGGGCGCGGGTGGTGACTGTTTCGGCATCAACGAGCTCTACCTCTCGCTCCTCGCTGGTACGGACCCCGCGACCATGGTCCTCAACGGCAACAACAAGAGCCAGACCGAGATTCGAATGGCGGTAGCCAACGGGGTTTGTATCAACCTCGATGCGGTGGACGAGCCTGACATAGTAAACGAAACGGCCAAGGCACTGGGCCGGCCGGCCGAAGTCGGCATCCGCGTCAAGCTTGAGCTTTCCGCCTTGCAAGACATCGTCCAGCCCCACGGTAGCGCCAGCATGGCTGACAAGGCCCGCAACCACAAGTGGGGCATGCCCTACGTGCAAACGGTCGAGCTAATCCGCAGGATCCGAGATGAAATGCCCGACTTGCGGCTGACCGAGATCAGCTATCACTTGAGCCGCATGGACAACAAGGCGGCCGATTTCGCGGTCATGGCGCGGGAAATGATCGAGTGGTCGGCCCAGATCCGCGACAAGATCGACTGGACGCCGCCCTACATCGACCTCGGCGGCGGCTGGGCGTTCGGGCGCCCGGAAAAGACCGGCCCCGACGGCGCCGATGACGAAAGCACATCGAGCTTCGAGGAGTACGCCGAGGCGGTCACGGACGCAATCAAGGACGAGTGCGAGAAGCATGGCGTGGAGCTTCCCGGGATCAAGATCGAGCCGGGGCGCGCCATCGCCGCCTCGGCCGGCATCACCCTTGGGCGCGTCGGCGCGGTCAAGGAGTGGCCCGGCGTCAAGAAGTGGGTCAACGTGGATGCCAGCACCAACCACATCCTGCGCATCGCCACGTCGCACTGGTATCACCACATCGTCGCCGCCAACAAGGCGGATGCGCCGGCGACCGAGACGGTAAGCGTGGTCGGCCCGTTGTGCAGCCTCGACGAGCTCGGCGATGCCCGCGAGCTGCCGGAACTGGTCCGTGGCGACTTAGTCGCGCTGTTGGACACCGGGTCCTATACCGAATCCACCGCCGGGCGGTTCAACGCGGAGCGGATGCCGGCGACGGTGCTGGTGTGCGGCGACGACGCCGAGGTTACCACCGAGCGCGAACGGCTTTCGGACGTGATCGGGCGCTACAATGCGCCGGCCCGGCTCCTGGCGAAGTCGTTCGGCGCCGTCGCGTAAGCGCGCGACGTTGGCGCCATCCTATGGGGGTCCGCGACTCGCGCGCGGGCCCTCGTTCGGGTTGGCCCTCAGGCGCCGTAGTCGACCGGGGTCCCGAGCCAGCCCGCCTCCTTCTTGGACCAGTAGAGATCGTGCAGCCGCGTCGTCAGCGGCCCAGGCCCCCCGTCGCCGAGTGTCGCGCCGTTCACCTCCGCGACTCCGATGATGCCGCCCGCGGTTGAAGACAGGAACACCTCGTCGGCGCCCCGCAGATCAGCCGCGGGCACGTCGCGGGCGGCGCATTCGACGTTGGTTTCGGCGCACAGATCGAAGACCGTCCGCCGGGTCATGCCTTCGAAGACGCCGGTCGCCGGCGTCGCCAGGCGCCCGCCCGCGAGAACGAAGACGTTGAAGCCGGGACCCTCGGTAAGATTGCCGTCGCGATCGACGAGGACCGGCAGCTCGGCGCCGCGCTCATAGGCCTCAAACATCGCCATGGTCATGTCGAGCCACTGGAAGTTCTTGATCCGGGGGTCGAGGGACGCGGGCGGGATGCGCTCGCGGGCGCCGACGAACAGCTTGACGCCGCGCTTGCGGCTTTCCTCCGGCGCGATCCAGATGAAGGGGACGGCGAAGGCGTAAAAGCGGTTGACGCTGAGCCGGGGATCGCGCGAGCCGGGACTGGGAAGCCCACGCGTGCACGTCATCTGCACGTACGCCTCGCGAAGCCCGCTCCGACGCACGCAGCCCTTCAGGATCTCGACGATTTCCGCGCGCGAATGCGGCAAGGCCATCCGCAGCGCCTCGACGTTGGCCTCGAAGCGCTCGAGATGGTCGTCCAAGCGGAAAAACCGCCCGCCCCAGACGTGGGCTACGTCGTAGGTGGCGTCCGAGCGGACGAAGCCGCGGTCGAGGATGGGAATCCGGGCCTCGGCAATGGGGACGTACGCGCCCTCGATGAAGGCGACACCGTCCGGGTGCGTCCTGTCGGGGTCCATCCGCGTATTCCTTCGCCGCCGGCCTCGGCCACGTCGGATATTGCGCCGCACGATGCCCGGGTGCAAGCCGGCTCGGCCGCGCCCGGTGGGCCCTGTGGACGGTGGCGGCGAACGTGCTACCGTTCACGCCATGGCGGGTTCAAACCCCGACGCGAGGAGCAACCATGGCCTGGTGGTGGGCACCGGCGGACTCCACGCCTGGCTGGTGCTGATCGCGGCCGCCAAGGGGTATTTCGCCGATCGCGGCCTCGCGGTCGAGGTTCGCGACTACGCCGCCGGCCGGCTCGCGCTCGAAGACCTGCTGGCCGGCCAAGTCGCGCTCGCCGCGGCGTCCGAATTCGCGGTCATGGTGAAATGCCTCGCCGATCCCGAGCTTCGTATCCTCGCCTCGTTGGCCGCTACCAAGCGCCACCTCGAAGTCGTCTGCCGCAAGGACCGCGCCATCGCTTCGCCGTCGGACCTGGCGGGCCGCACGGTTGGCGTCACCTTCGCCACCGACGCCGAATACTTCCTGCACCGGTTCCTGGCGCGGGCCGGGCTCGGGGCCGAAGGCCCGGCGTTCGTCGATCTGCGCCCGCCACGGCTCGGCGAGGCGCTGCTCGCGGGCGCCGTCGACGCGGCAATTACCTGGGAGCCGACCACTTCCGACGTCAAGGCGGCGATGGGTGACGGCCAGATCGCATGGCCGGTGCAGGGCGCAGACGACGGCTACGCGGTGCTCGTCGCCCGGCGCGAGCTTATCGCCACCAAGCCGGCGGCAATCGAGGCGATGATGGCGGCGATGGTGGAGGCCGAAGCCTTTGCGCGCGAACAGCCCCGCGAATCGAAGGCGATCGTGGGCGCGCACTTCGGCCTCGATCCGGCGTTCACCGACCGCCAATGGGCGAAGTTCCGCCTGGTTGTCGACTTGCCTGAGGGCTTGGCGGAGATCCTCGAGGCGGTGGCGAAGTGGCGCGCCGGGCGCGTGCGCGCCGCCGCGCCGATTCCCGATTTCCGCGCCTTGATCGACGCCCGAGCGCTTCTAGCGGTCAAGCCGGACGCGGTCACGTTTGCGCGGTAGCGCTTTATCCTTTTAGTCGGCCCCAGCCCGCACCCCCGCCCGACCGCCCCTAAGGTTACCATTTTGTGGGCGGCTGGGCGGGGGTGCGGGCTGGTGCGATGCCACTTAAGTGGATAACGTTCTAGGTAGATCGCGGCCACGCGATTCCGACCGGCCGCGATCTGGTCTACGATTCGGCAGCGTGATAGGCCTCGAGGGCCGCCTTCAGCGTCTTCCCGGCCTCGGATCGTTGGGCGGAGCCGTCCAAATCGTTCAATACGCCTTCGGCCGCCCGCACGACGTCTCGCAGCAGCTTGAGCTTCGCCGCCTCGGCGGCCGTGATGATCAAAGGCTTGGAGAACCCATCCTTGGCCTCGGCATCCGCTTGAAGGATCAGCTCGTCGAGCCAGGTCATGGCGTCGCGCTTCTCGACCGTTTCCGTCATCTCGGCACTCCCTCGAAACTCGCTTCGGCGGCCGTCCCTCATCCCAAGGGAATCATCACGTGCTCGCGATATCCGGCGCGCTCGCACAAGCGCCCATACCAGTCCTCGAGATGGGCCATGGGCGGGCGCGCGATCGGCATGTTCAACCAGCGATAGGCGAAGATGCCGACCGGGATGTCGCCGATGGTGGGTGCGGCGCCGGCGACGTAGGCGTGGTTGGCCAAGTGCTGATCGAGAAGCGCGAACACGCCGGTTCCCTGGCGCCGGGCGACGATGATGGCGCTCGGGTCACGCTTCTCGGGCGGGGTGCGCAAGAGGAACGAGAACAGCGAGCGGACCGGCGGGATCACCGTATTCGTGCACCAATCCATCCATTGCCCGGCGAGCGCGGCGGTTTCGGGCTCCGCCGGCATCCACGGTGGGCCCCCGTACTTCTGGGCGAGATAGCGGACAATGGCGTTCGATTCCCACAGCACGAAGTCGCCGTCCACCATGGTGGGCACGGTGCCGTTGGGGTTGAGCTTCAGATACGCGGGCTCGGTGTTGCCGGCGAAGGGACCGCCCACGTCGAGCCGCTCGACCGCGAGCCCGATCTCGCTCGCGAGCCACATCACCTTTTGCGTGTGGACCGATGTCGCGCGTCCCAGGAGTCTGATCATCGCACCCCGCACTATAGACGGGCCGCGGCGCGCGGTCACCCGCACGCGACGGCGCACTGGCACGTCCCCCGGCCCTTTGGTAGAAGGGCGCTCGCCGCGCGCGAGCTGGGCACAAGGGAACGGCGCCATGACGGGCGAGCCGAAGGGGTTGGGCGGCAACCTGACCGAGTACGGGGACGCGGATTTCTCCGCCTATCTGCGGCGTTCCTTCGCCCGCTCCATGGGCTATTCGTCGGAGATGCTGCGCCGGCCCGTGATCGGCGTCGCCACCGCCCAGAGCGGCTTCAACAACTGCCACCGCACGACGCCCGAGATCCTCGACGCCATAAAGCGCGGCGTGGTCGCGGCCGGCGGCTTGGCGCTCGAATTCCCGACAATCTCGCTGGGCGAGGTGTTCTTGCACCCCACCAGCATGATGTTCCGCAACCTCATGTCCATGGACATCGAAGAGATGATCCGCGCCCAGCCCATGGACGCGGTGGTCCTTGTGGGCGGGTGCGACAAGACCGTGCCGGCGCAGATCATGGGCGCGATCTCGGCCGGAAGGCCGTTCATCCAGCTTGTGGTCGGGCCCATGATGACCGGGCGCTACCGGGGCGAACGGCTCGGCGCCTGCACCGACTGCCGCCGTTTCTGGGCGCGCTACCGGGCGGGTGAGCTGGGTCCGGAAGAGATCGAGGCGGTGGAAGGGAACCTGGCCGTCACCGCCGGCACCTGCGCGGTGATGGGAACCGCGAGCACCATGGCCTGTATCGCCGAGACCCTTGGCGTCAGCCTGCCGGGGACCGCGGCGATCCCGGCCGTCCACGCCGATCGCCTGCGCGCGGCCGAGGCCACGGGCCGGCGCGCCGTCGAGATCGCCGCCGAAGGCCTTACGCCGGAGACGATCGTGACCCCGGAAGCGGTCGAAAACGCGTTCCGGGTCTTGCTCGCGCTCGGGGGCTCCACCAACGCCGTCGTGCACCTGACGGCGATCGCCGGGCGGCTGGGGTTCGACGTTCCGCTTGAACGCCTCAACACGCTCGGCGAGACCACGCCGGTCCTCGTCGATCTGAAGCCCACCGGCGTCAACTACATGGAGGACTTCTACGCCGCCGGCGGCATGGGCGCGGTGCTGCGCGAGCTTGCGCCGCGTCTCCACCTGGACGCGCTGAACGTGGCCGGCGAAACCTTGGCCGAGCGGCTTTCGGCGGACGCCCCTTACGTCGATCGCGACGTGATCCGCCCCGTGGACGCGCCCTTCCGCGACGATGGCGGCCTGATCGCGCTGTTCGGGAATCTCGCGCCCGACGGCGCCATCCTGAAGCGCGCAGCCGCCGACGCGGCGTTGATGGAAAGCGAGGGCCGCGCCGTGGTCTTCGATTCGCTCGCAGACCTCGCGGCCCGGATCGACGATCCCGCGCTCGACGTGGACGCGGGCGACGTCCTGGTCCTTCGCAACGCCGGTCCCAAGGCCGCAGGCATGCCCGAGGCCGGGTATCTTCCCATCCCCGCCAAGCTGGCGCGCCGCGGCGTCAAGGACATGGTCCGCATCTCGGACGCGCGCATGAGCGGAACCGCGTTCGGGACCATCGTCCTTCATGTGGCGCCCGAGGCGGCCGCCGGCGGCCCGCTGGCCCTCGTCGAGACCGGCGACCGGATCCGATTGAGCGCGGCCGGCCGCTCGCTCGAGCTACTCGTGGACGACGCCGCACTTCAGAAGCGCCGGGCCAAACTCGGGCCGCCCGCCTTGATGCCGGCCTCGCGCGGCTACAGGCGGCTCTATCTCGATCACGTGCAGCAGGCGGACAAGGGGTGCGACTTCGACTTCCTCGGCGCCGACGGCGGACCCTGAGCCCGGGTCCGGGCGTGCTATCATGCTGGGCCTGTGAACGCCGGCGCGGGGGATGGGTACGGAGACAATGGCGCGACGCGGCTTAGACGAGATGCTGGCCGAAGCCAACGCGGTGATCGAGACCGTCTCGGTCGAGGACGCATTCGACGTGGCCGACGATGACGACGTGGTCTTCGTCGACGTGCGCGAGACCGCGGAGCGCCAGGCGAGCGGCGGGATTCCCGGCTCGGTTCACGCGCCCAGGGGATTCCTCGAATTCCACGCCGATCCCGAAAGCCCCATGCATGCGCCCGCGCTTGTCGGCGGCAAGCGGCTGATCCTCTACTGCGGCAGTGGCAGCCGCTCAATTCTGGCGGCCAAGACCTTGACCGACATGGGGATCGAGAACGTCTGCAACCTCGCCGGCGGCTTTGCCGGCTGGCAAGAGGCGGGCGGCACCGTCGAGCGGTAAGGGCCGAGGGGTCTTTTGCCGAGCTTGGCCGCGCGCCTCGCGCCCCGCGCGCGCGGCCTGGAGCCGACCAAACGGCTCAAGCGTTAAAGCGGATCGCGATTGATCGGAACCGCATCGCGATTCCGTTCAATCGCGTGAATCCGCTCGAACTCTATAGATTAGACCAGATTCACGCGCCCGCTGGATCGCCGAAGGCGATTCCGACCGACCGCGATCTGGTCTAGTGTCATGCGCTCATAAACGTCGTCGTGATTCGATGATCGCCTGCCACACCATTGTCCGCTGACGTGTCTGAACGCAGAGCGCCGGCGGAGCTTCCGTCCGTTCCGGGTATAGCCAGGAATGGACTTTGGCGTCGGCCGGACTGGAAAAACTGGGCGCACGGTCGCCGTGATCGGAATTCCCGGGACAATATTCCGAACGCTCCATCCCGAATGCTCCGCCCCGCTCGCACGCACTCGGAGATTGCTTGTGAAGAGACCGCAACCGTATAATCGTTCCTGATTTCCTAAACAATCGACAACGGCCGATGGCCGGTTCTCGACGTTCGAAAGCCTCCGGCATCGGCCATCTGGGAGGAACACCATGTATCCAACCTTCAAAGCCGGGTTGGCCGCGGTTGGTATGGCCGTTTCGGCCGGCTTTCTCTTCTCTTCGCCCGCAAGCGCGGAAAGCGTGCTCCGCGCGGGCATCAACCTCTCCGACGTTCCCATGCCGACCGGGCAGCCGACCCACGGCGGCACCGGCCAGCGATGGCTCGGATGGACAGTCTTTGAGGGGCTTTTGCATTGGAACCTTAGGGACACGGTATCCGCCCCTCCGCCCGAACAACCCAACTTGGCGGAAGAGTTCTTCGTGCGGCCAGAGGATCAGTCGAAGTGGGTCTTCAAGCTGCGCCGAGACGTCAAGTTCCACGACGGCAGCCCCTTCAACGCCGATGCCGTGATCTGGAACATCGAAAAGCTGTTCGACGAGAATGCGCCGCAATACGACAAGACCCAGGTGGGGGCGACCGCATGCTGCATGTTGGATCTGAAGGGGTGGCGGAAGATCGACGACTACACCGTCGAATTGGATACCGGCACTCCCGACGCTATGGCGGTGTATCGCGTGCCGTTCCTCAACATGGCGAGTCCGACGGCGTGGAAGAAGGCCGGGAGCTGGGCCGAATTCGCCAAGCGGCCGGCTGGGACCGGCCCGTACAAGGTGGAGGAATTCGTTCCTCGCGAGCGCGTGGTCCTCGTGCGCAACGACGAGCACTGGAACCCGGCACGCATGCCCAAGCACGACAAGCTCATCATTATCCCCATCGCCGACCACAACGCCCGAACGTCAGCCCTCCTTGCAGGAGACGTGAACTTCATCGAGGTGCCGCCGCCCGACACCATTCCCCGGCTTGAGGCCGCCGGGATGCGAATCGTCAAGAACTCGTACCCTCATGTCTGGCCCTACCACCTCAAGAACAGCGGCGAGGGTACACCCTTCGATGACGTTCGCGTGCGTCAAGCGCTGAACCTGTGCGTCGATCGCGAAGGCATCGTTACGTTGCTCAATGGCTACGCGCGGCCGGCCGAGGGCTTTGCGCTTCCCGGAAGCCGGTGGTTCGGAAACCCGACGTTCAAGATCCGATACGACCTGGGAGAGGCCAAGAGGCTGCTCAAAGAAGCGGGCTACGGGCCCGACAACCCGGTCAAGTTTACCATGGTCATCTCGACCGGCGGTTCGGGCCAGATGCAACCGCTGCCGATGAACGAGTACATTCAGCAAAACGTCAAGCAGTGCAACATCGAACTCGACTTCAAGGTTGTTGAATGGCAGGCCCTGCGCGCCATCCGCAACAAGGGGCCCTACGACCCGTCAAACAAGGGTCTTCACGGGGTGAACAACAGTTGGGGTACCATGAACCCCTACACGGCCTTCGAGAACCTGTTCGCATCGTGGAAGATCGCTCCCAACGGAATCAATTGGGGGGTCAAAGATTCGGTTGTCGACGAGCTGATGAAGAAGGTCCACGTCACGTTCGACCTCAAGGAGCAGAACAAGGTCGTGAGCCAGGTACACACTCGTGTCGTCGACCAGGCCTACATGCTATGGGTCGTTCACGACATCAATGTGCACGCCATGGCGCCCAACGTGACGGGATTCGAACCCGCAATCAGCTGGCACCAGGACTACACGCAGATCCGGGTCGAGTAAGCTTCCGAATCTGGTGCTTGAAAGCTTTGAACCCGCCTCGTGAATACGGGGCGGGTTCCGTGCTGAAGGCGGCTATGGGCGTGATCAACGTCACCGCTCGCACGCTTATGCGCTCTTGAAGAATTATCGCGACGTGACGTTCGATATTTCAGACTCTGACCAATTTGTTACCTGCTTATCCATGAAAGTCATCCAGCGATGAGCGCCCGGTATGGGATGGGTTGGGTTCGTGCGGCGCTGTGAACGAAGCGCGGGATCATGGTGTTGAGCTGGTAGCGCCGGTTGTATCGCCAGGCGAAGCTGGCGAGGTA